>JBBJLY010000151.1:0-20420 GCA_037720695.1 Kofleriaceae bacterium
TTCGCGGGCCCGCCGAGCTCGCGGACATCGACTTCATCGAGGGCGCGAATCGCGTGCTGCACGGCGTCCTGCGGACGCGTGCCGAGATGCTGCGACACGTGCTGGCCCGCTACACGCGCTAATCGACGGAGTCGCCGCCGTCGCTCTCGGGACCGCCATCGCTCGCCATCTCGAGGGACGACGGGGTCTCGGAGGCGGACGGATCCTCCTCGCCGAGATCCCACCCGGTGTCGATGTCATCCATCGGCATCGGCGGCGGGGGCAACGTGCCCTGCGACGGGCGGACCGGCAGCAATGCCGCCAGCTCGCGACCGACCGGCGATGCATCCGCTGGCGGCTGGGCCTCGCCCGGACCCGCCGCAACCGGGAGCTCCGGTGGCAGCGCGACCGGCTGGGTGATCGCGTCGTGGTTCGCGATCGCGATCGCGGGAGCCCCACTCGCGGTCACCTCGTCGCGCGGCGCGATCACGGACATCGCCGAGGCCGCCGCGTCCGGCACAGTCGTCAGGTCGCCCTGCACCACGGGCGGCGGAATCGTCGGCATCGTCGGAATCGTCGGGCGCTGGACCATCGGGAGATCGTTCGACAGCGGCAGCTCCGCACTCGGGCGATCGCGCCGGCGGCGCCGGCTGTCGCGACCACCTTCGTTACGCCCATCATGCCGAGCTTCCGTACGCTCGGGCGGGCTGTCCTCGCTGGTCGCACGCGCGCGTGTCGACTCGAGGACGCGGGCGAGCACCGCCTCGAAGCGCTCGGTCTGCGCGCGATCCTCGTCGTCGAACGCCGGACCAACCTCGCGCCAGCTCGCTCGCAGCTCGTCGGCAACCTCGACCGGATCGCGGCCGGAGAACCGGAGGTCTCCGAACGCGTTGTTGCGCATCGCCTGCTTGAGCTGCGCGGCCACGTCGACCGGTGCGGTCGAGGCCTGGGTCTGCTTTGGCAGCAGCTCCTCCGCGCGCGCGATCAACTTCTCGCGCTTCGCGCGCGCCTGGGAGGGATCGAGCTCGGTGCCCTTCACGGCCTCGCCATGCGTCTGCACGACGTGGCGGACCATCGCCTCGATCTCGGGTGCGAGCACGCCGAGCTCGCGCGCCTTGCTGCGCACCGCGATCGCGCGCGGCACGACCTCGACGTCGCCCGTCATCACGCCGTCGAGCTCGGTCTTCAGCGCGTCGATCTCGGCGCGATGCGCGTTGGCCTCGCTGTCGCGTGCCTGGTCACGCTTGGTGAACAGGCCGTCGCATGCCGCGCGGAACGCCGCCCACACCGCGTCCGCATCGCGACGCGGCACGTAGCCGATCTCCTTCCACTGCTGCTGGAGATCCTTGATCTCGCCGATCGCCTTGCCCCAGCCCGCGGTGCCCGGCGCGCCGTCGGTGATCGCCTTGGCTCGTGCGATCAGCTGCTGCTTGTGCTGGAGGTTCGCGACCTCCTCGTCGTGCCGCGCGTCGAGCTGCGGCTTGCGGCGCTCGAAGAACTTGTCACACGCGGCGCGGAACCGCTTCCAGAGCTCGTCGCCCTGCTTGCGCGGCAGGTGCCCCGACAGCTTCCACTGCGCCTGCAGCGCCTTGAGCTTCTCCGCGGTCGCTGCCCAGTCGGTCGACTCGGCGAGCGTCTCGGCCTCGCTGATCAGCGCTTCCTTGACCTTGGTCACCGCGTCGAACTTCTCGCTGTCGACGGCGCGCTGGCCGCGCACCTTCTCGTAGACCTCGTCGCAGCGCAGCTTGAACGTGTCCCACAGCTCCTTCGAGCGGCGCTGTGGCATCGGACCGACTTCTTTCCACAGCGCCTGGAGCTGGCGCAGGCGGTTGCCGAGATCCGCGGTGGACGGCGCTTCCGCCATCTGCTTCGCGGTCTCGATCAGGGCCTCGGCCTTCGGGACGTTGGCCCAGCGCTGCCAGTCCTCGGCCTCGCGCAGCTCGCCCTGCTTGGTCACCAGCTTCGCGCGCACGACGCGATAGCGCTCGGCGAGCGTGTCGCGATCCGCCGCCGGCGCCTTGCCGATACCTTCGAACGCCTTGGTCGACTGGTTGAGCGCGCGGTCGATCGCGCGTCCGTCCGCCTTGTCGACCGCGGCCAGCTGCTCCATGTCGTCGCACATCGCGGCGAGGCTGGTGCCGATCGCGGCCCCACGCTCCGCATCTTCCTTGGTCCGCGCCGCGCGCTCGGCGGACTGGGCCGCGGCCTGAGCCTCGCGGCGGGCATCGTCCTCGGCGCGGCGCTGCTGCGCCTCCGGATCCTCGGGCGCCGGCGACGCGGGCTCGGCAGTCGCCTTCACCTTATCTCGCTCGGCAGCGCGCTCGGCAGCCGCACGCTCGGCGGCGGCACGGTCGCGCGCGGCCTGCGCTTCGCGCTCGACGGCGCGCAGCTCGTCCGCTCCACGCGACGTCTGATCGTGGATTTCCTTGCGCTTCCAGAACCGCTCCACGGCACGCGTGAACCGGTCGTCGGGTGCAGCCTCTTCGGTCCCGAGTGCAGCCCATGCCGCCTCGGCCGTCCGGATCGTGTCCGCAGCCTTTGCGAAGTCGAACGTGTCCGCGAGCGCCTCGACCTCGCGCACCAGCTGGGAGCGCTCGGCGCGCTTGCGCTTGACCTCGTCGGGCGTGCCGGGTTTCTTCGCCCGCTCGGCTTCCTCGATCTCGCCGACGATCTTGCGAGCCTTCTGCCGGACCGCCTTGTTCTTCGCCTTTTGCGCGACGTTCTCGAGTCGATCGACGTCGTCGATCTTCTCGACCGCCGCGAGCCCGACTTCCTTCTGCGTGGTGTCGATCGCGAGTGCACGCAGCACGTCGCCGTCGTCGATCCGCGCGACCGCGGCCGTCCGGAGCTCCTGCGGAGCATCGCTCTTCGCGAGCATCGCGAGCGCGCGCGGATCCCGGATCTCGCCGAACGCCCGCTTGCGGATCGCCGGGAGCTCCGCCATCACGACCACGTCGACGAGCGCGTGCTGGTCCCCGAGCTTGATGATGCCGGTCAGCGCATTGCCGGCTTCATCGGGCTCGTCGTCACAAGCGGACGACTGCCAGAGCTGCGCGGCGCGCTCGCCGGCGAAGACCTTGAGGCTTCGCTCGGACTCGGCTTCGTAGAGGTCGGCGAGCACGGCCGCTTCCTCGATGCGCTCCATCGCGAGTCGGCGGACGCCGATGTCACGATCGCTACGAGCAACTTGAACCAAAATCGCAGCGTCGTCCGCGGTCAAGGCCCTGACGGCCTCGGCCCGCACGCGAACGTCGCTGTGGCGGTATTTGGGGCGGAAGAAGTCGGCTATCCCCATGGCAGGGGCGGGAATCTAAGCGGAACCCCTCGCAGCCACAAGGCCGACAAGGACCTGGAGGATGTCGACCAGACGGTAGTCGGAGGGGGTGAACACCCGTTTGACGCCGAGCCGGAGGAGCTCGGCCTGGTCCTGCGGTGGCACGACACCCCCGATCACGACCGGGATCTCGCCCCCACCCCGCTCGGCGAGCTCCGCCAGCAGGGCTGTCGTCAGCTCCACATGCGACCCCGAGAGCACCGACAGTCCGATCAGGTCGACATCTTCCTGGATCGCCGTCTGGGCGATCGCGGCCGGCTCGAGCCGGATCCCGGCGTACACGACCTCGAACCCGGCATCGCGGGCGGCGACCGCGATCACCTCGGCCCCGTTCGAGTGACCATCGAGCCCGGGCTTGCCGACCAGCAGCTTGGGCCGCCGCGGCAGCGCCGCGACCTGCGCCCGCAGCTCGTCCCAGCCAGCGCCGGCCGCGCCGAGGCTCGCGCCCGCGACGCCAGTCGCGGCCCGGTACTCGCCCCACACGCCGCGCAAGGTGGCGCCCCACTCGCCGGTGGTGACGCGGGCGAGCGCGCACTCGATCGACGCCTCCATCACCGCGCCGTCGGATCGCGCCGCGGCCTCGAGCGCCGCCAGCGCGTGCTTGACCCGGGTCGGATCGCGCTCGCGCCGGGTGGTCGCGAGCGATGCCAGCGCGGCGTCGGCGGCCGCCGCGTCGACGCGAAACACGCCGCCATCCGAGCCGCCGACCAGCGGCGACGGCAGCGCCTCGGTCCACCGGTTGACGCCGACGACGACCTGGTCGCCGCGCTCGATCCGCGCCATCCGCTGCGCCATCGCGCGCACCAGCTCGCGCTTGCAGTAGCCGTTCTCGATCGCGCCCTGGATCCCACCCTGCGCCGCGATGTGCGCCAGCTCCGTGCGCGCGGCCGCGACCAGCTCGGCGACCTTCGCGGCGATCACGGGCGAGCCCGCGAACAGATCCCCGTACTCGAGCAGGTCGGTCTCGTACGCGAGGATCTGCTGGAGGCGGAGCGACCACTGCTGATCCCAGGGCCGCGGCAGTGACAGCGCCTCGTTCCAGGTTGGCAGCTGCAGTGCGCGGCACCGCGCATCCTTTGACAGCGTGACGCCGAGCGCCTCGATCAGGATCCGCCACGCATTGTTCTCGGGCTGCTGCTCGGTGAGGCCAAGCGAGTTGACCTGGACGCCGTAGCGGAACTGCCGGAGCTTGGGATCGGTGATGCCGTAGCGCTCGCGGCACAGCTCGTCCCAGAGCTGCCCGAACGCGCGCATCTTGCACATCTCCTCGACGAACCGCATGCCGGCGTTGACGAACCACGACACCCGGCCCACGCACTGGTGAAACGCCGCCTCGTCGAGACGGCCGCGGCTGCGCACGCGATCGAGCATCCCGATCGCGTCCGCGAGCGCGAACGCGAGCTCCTGGGTGGGCGTAGCGCCGGCCTCCTGCAGGTGGTAGCTGCACACGTTCGACGGATTCCACTGCGGCATCTCGGCCACGCAGTACTCGTAGGTCTGCGCGATCAGATCGAACGACGGCCCCGGCGGGAAGATGTACGTGCCGCGTGCCAGGTACTCCTTGACGATGTCGTTCTGCACCGTGCCGCGCAGCTTCGCGATCGGGATGCCGCGCTCGCGCGCAAGCGCGACGTAGAGCGCGAGCAGCCACATCGCGGTGCCGTTGATCGTCATCGACGTGTTCATCTGTTCGAGTGGGATGCCGTCGAACAGCGCGTGCATGTCGTCGAGCGAGGCGATCGGGACGCCGACCTTGCCGACCTCGGGTCGGGCGAGTGGATGATCGGGGTCGTACCCGCACTGCGTCGGCAGGTCGAACGCGATCGACAACCCGGTCTGTCCCGCGGCGAGGTTCCTGCGAAACAGCTGGTTCGAGGCGGTGGCGTTCGAGTGCCCGGCGTAGGTGCGAAAGATCCAGGGCGAGTCGCGCTCGGACATCCCGGGCACTCTACACGGACCGGCGGCGCAGGCTGACCGCGAGCCCGCCCAGCGTGATCGCCGCGCCGAGCACGGTTCGCGGCGTCAGGGGCAGCTCGCGCTCGAACAGCGCGTCGGTCAGCAGCGCGACCAGCGGGAACACGAACACGAGCGTGCTGGTGACCAGCAGGTTGGTTCGACCCAGCAGATAGAAGTAGAGCAGGAACGCCGCGACCGAGCCGACGATCGAGAGATACAGCAGCGCCGCGGTCGCGGCCGGCGGTGGAGGCCATGGGATCGGCTCGTGCGCGATCAGCGCGACGATGCCGAGCGTCACCGCCGTCACCGCGAGGAACACCGCGGTCGACACCACGCGATGCACGCCGCCCGAGTGTTGCTTCATGATCATCGAGTAGCCGGTCGCGACGACGACCGAGCCGATCACCATGAGGACGCCGATCGCCTGGTGGAGGGACAGGTCGAGCTGGTCGAGGAACAGCACCGCGACCCCGGTCAGCGACACCGCGGCTCCGATCAGGTGGCGCCGCGTGATCCGCTCGATCCGCGCGACCGTCAGCAGCAGCGCGAGGATCAGCGGCTGCGTGCCGTAGAGCACCGCGGCGATCGCACCCGACACCCGCTCCTCCCCGAGGTAGACCAGGAAGTACGCGGCCGCATCGAGCACGCCCGCCGCCGCGAGGTACAGCCAGGCGCGGCCCCGCGGCCACGGCCGGAACCGCGCGGCGATCGGCAGCAGGATCGCCGCGGCGATCACGAACCGCAGCGCGACCGCAGCCAGCGTCGGGTAGTCGGCGATGCACAACCGGATCGCGTACCAGGTGGTGCCCCAGATCAGCGCGCACGCGAGGTACGCCGCGACGACTCCGTGCGACACGCGCGAAGTGTCGCATTGTCGGCGACGGGTTGCTCGGCTACGGTCCCGTGATGCGGACGCTCGTTGTTGCATGTGTGCTGGTCCTCGGCTCGCTGGGGGCGTGTTCCAGGACCGAACGCGCGGCGCAGCCCCCGAGCATTGCCGAGGTCACGGTCGACACCGTCGACCAGCTGCTGGCGAAGCAGGAGTGCCAGGCGGTCGATGCGAACGGGGACGCGACCCGCAAGAAGCTCGGCACCCTGCCCGGTGCAGTGTTGCTCTCCGACTCGGAGACGTTCCTGACCAGCGAGCTACCCGCCGACAAGTCGCGGCCGCTCGTCTTCTACTGCACCAACACGCATTGCGGCGCGTCGCACCAGGCTGCCGAGAAGGCGCTGACCGCCGGCTACAAGAACGTGAAGGTCATGCCCGAGGGCATCGCCGGCTGGGTCAAGGCGGGCAAGCCGATCGCGAAGGTCGGCTCGTAACTCAAGAGCCGTCGAACAAAGGGAAAGGGGTGGGAGTGGTTGACGTTGAACTTCGACGTGGACCTCGGCCCGTCGTTGACCTTGACGGCGACGTAGACGTCGACCCGCTCGTCGACCTCGACGTTCGACGTCGACCTCCGATCTTCAGCCGAGCGTCGCGCGCAGGCCATCGTCGAGCGCGGTCTCGGCGACGATTCCGAGCTGGTCGCGCAAGCGATCGACACGCGCGAGCGAGCGATAGATCTCTCCCGAGCGCGCCGGCGCGTGCTCGATCGTGCTCGACCCGCCGCACAGCCGGACGATCGTGCGGGCGAGCTCGAGCACCGAGGTCTCCTTGCCGGTGCCGACGTTGGTGACCTGCTGGCGGGTGTCATCGGCGAGCGCGCTGGTGATCGCACGCACCACGTCGCCGACGAACACGAAGTCGCGGGTCTGGCCGCCGTCTCCGAAGATCATGAGCCCGCGGCCTGCGCGTGCGCGATCGCTGAAGATCGAGATCACGCCGGAGTACGGGCTCGTCGGATCCTGGCGTGGTCCGTAGACGTTGAAGAAGCGCAGCGCGGTGCTCGGCACGCGATGCACCGTGGCGTAGTAGTCGAGCGCCAGCTCCGATGCGAGCTTGTCGATCCCGTACGGCGACATCGGCCGCGTCGGCGTGTCCTCGCCGACCGGCGCGGTCTCGACATCGCCCCCGACATCACCATAAACCGCGGCCGACGACGCGAACACCACCTTCGCGACGCCGCACGCGCGCGCGTACTCGAGCACGTGGAGCGTGCCACCGTAGTTGACAGCCATGTCGACGAGCGGATTCGCGACCGACTGGACGACGGACACCTGCGCGGCGAGATGGACAATGCGTTCGACCGGACCGTGCTGCTTCGTGATCGCGGCGAGCGCGGCGAACATGCCGTGCGAGACGTCGCAGTTGACGATCTCGAGCGCGGGCCGGGTGCCACCGAACGCATGCTCGGGCGCGAGCCAGCGCGCCAGGTTGGCGCGCTTGCCGGTGCGGAAATCATCGAGCACGACGACGCGGTGGCCGCCCTCGATCAGGCGATCGACCGTGTGCGAACCGATGAACCCGGCGCCTCCGGTGACGACCGCGATCGGAGAACGAGTCATGGGTCGCATCGTACAACCTGGTGGTAGCGTGCGTTCGTGAGAGCGATCCAGATCGAACGCACCGGTGGGCCCGAGGTCCTCACGCTGGTCGAGCTCGAGGTCGGCGAGCCCGGGCCTGGCGAGGTGCGCGTTCGACATCACGCGTGCGGCGTCAACTTCCTCGACACCTACCACCGGAGCGGGCTGTACCCGCTGCCGCTGCCCGCCGTGCTCGGCAGCGAGGGCGCCGGGATCGTCGAGGCGGTGGGCGCCGGTGTCACGCACCTCGCGGCCGGCGATCGCGTCGCGTATGCCGCGCGATCACCAGGCAGCTACGCGGAGGCGCGCGTGCTCGCGGCCGCGCAGGTGGTGCGCCTGCCCGAGAGCATCGACTTCGAACGTGGCGCCGCGATGATGCTGAAGGGGCTGACCGTGCAGTACCTGCTGCGCCGCACGCGCGCGCAGCACGAGCTCCAACCCGGTGACTTCATCGTCTGGCACGCCGCGGCAGGTGGCGTCGGCCTGCTCGCCTGCCAGTGGGCCAAGGCGCTGGGATACCGGGTGATCGCGACCGCGGGATCGCGCGAGAAGTGCGAGCTCGCGCTGTCCCACGGCGCCGCCCACGCGATCGACTACCGCACCGAGGATGTCGTGAATCGCGTCCGCGAGATCGCGCCCGGCGGCGTCAAGGTGGTCTACGACTCGGTCGGCAAGGACACCTGGGAGCGCTCGCTCGATTGCCTCGCGCCGCTCGGCTTGCTGGTGAGCTTCGGCAACGCGTCGGGTCCCGTCCCGCCGGTCAACCTCGGCCAGCTCGCGCAGAAGGGCTCGCTCTACGTCAACCGACCGACCCTGATGGCCCACACCGCGACGCGCGAAGCGACGCAGGAGATGGCAGATGATCTGTTCGCGATGGTGCGCGCCGGCAAGCTCGTGATCGGGGAACCGCGCCGTTATTCATTGCGAGATGCCGCACAGTCGCACCTCGATCTCGAGGCACGGATCACGACCGGTGCGAGTGTGCTCGTGCCCTGAAGGCTGGGCGCACGCGCACATCGCGGATCGGCCGGATTCAAACTACGATGATGGGATGCGCGTCATCTTGATCAGCTTGTTGTCGCTTTCGCTCTCGGGTTGCATCGTCCGCTCGCGCCCCGTGCACCAACATCGCGGTGCGCCGCCGGCCGCCCGGCGCGACTGCCCGCCGTCCAGCCACTGGGAAGGCGGGGTCTGCGTGCACAATGGCCGCGGTCACCGGCGCTGAGCTACTGGAACGCCATCCGCCACAGCTGGCCGAGCAACACGTCGAGCGCCACCTTGTTGTCCCCACCCTCCGGGACGATCAGGTCGGCCCATCGCTTCGACGGCTCGACGTGCTCGAGGTGCATCGGCCGCACCGTGGCGTAGTACTGGTCGCGCACCGACTGGAAGGTCCGGCCGCGCTGTTCGATATCGCGCCGGATCCGGCGGATCAGCCGGATGTCGGAGTCGGTGTCGACGAAGATCTTGATATCGAGCTGCTCGCGTAGCGCGGGCTCGGTGAACACCAAGATGCCCTCGACGATCACCACGCGCGTCGCCTGGACCGGCCGGGTCTCGGTCCGACGCGTGTGGTTGGCGAAGTCGTAGATCGGGATCTCGACTCCGCGGCCGGCGCGCAGCTCGCGCAGGTGCTCGGCGAGCAGGTCGCTCTCGAGCGAAGCCGGGTGGTCGTAGTTGATCTTCGCACGCTCCTCCGCCGACATGTGCGCCTGATCTCGGTAGTACGCATCGTGCTCGATCGTGGTGCACCGACCCGCCGGCATCGCGGCCGCCAGCTTGTGCGCGACGGTGGTCTTGCCAGACCCCGTGCCGCCCGCGATCCCGACGACAAGTGGACGCTGCGTGGACATCTGTGTTGTCACTTCGGGGCGATGGATACTACGGAACCTGGGACGAGATCATCGCGATCAGGAGCGCCGTCATCCGACCCTTGTTGATCATCCGGGTGGTGTCCTGGGTGGTCGTCACGCTGCCGAGCAGCGACGACTGCGACTCCTTGAACACCTCGTCGAACACCGGGCGAACTTTCTTGACGACCGCCGCCGCAGTCTTTGCAGCATGGGTGTCCGCGATCACCTGGAACTCCGTAGGCTCGTCGGCGCGGAGCCAGCCGATCAGATCGCTCTGCTTCGGCAGCGTGTCCTTTGGCCACTCGAACTTCGCGCTGCCATCGATCACGATGCCGATCGAGCGCGCCGCCGGCAGGCTCGCCAGGAGCCTGGCGGCGCTGGGGGATGGACCGGTGCCGCGCTGCGCGAGCTCGTGCACCTGCGCCGCCGCCAGATCCTCGCGCACGCTGATGTAGATCGTGTGGTCGTCGACGAAGTCGACCCAGCCGACGCGCTTCAACTGCATCATCTGCTTGCCGTCGGGCATCGCGAGCGGCAACGCGTCGGGCGCGAAGCAGGTCTCGACATCGGCGCGCTTCCAGCGGCCGCGGATCAGCAGCGTGCCGCTGGTGTTGGCATCGAATCCGCGCGACGCGAACACGGCCCACTCGGCGCCGGTGACCAGGGTCTGGATGCAGGGCGGCGTCGTCGCAAGGAACGCCTTGATCAGCGGCTGATTCGAGATCTTCCCGAGCACGTCGTCGATCTGCTCGTGCTGGCGGAGCTCGCCCACCGAGGCCATGAAGATCAAGTGGGTGTCCGCGGGCACGTGTCGGATCGCGGCCGCGATCTCGGCGCGCGCGGTCGCCGCGGGCAAGGCATCGCCGTCCGTGGGAAGCGCGCCCGGTACCGCGCGCCCGACCTCCGGGACGACGTTCCACGGATCGTCTGGATCGACGAGCGCGTCGACCTCGACCGCCGGCGCATCGGTGCCGGCGTCGATCGCCTGGGCGACCAGCTTCGGCGCCATGCGATCGTCGCGACGCGCGAGCTGCCATACGATCACGGCGCCCGCGATCGCGAGCATCGCCGCGACGGTGATCCACGCAGCTCGCCGGCGCTTCGCCTTGACCGGTGCCGCCACGGTCGGCGCCCACGCGAGCGGCGTCTTGCCGCGATCGGTGGTGACCTGACGGTCGGCGAACCACGGCTTTCCGTGATCCGTGGTTGGCGCGGGCGCCATCCGCGCCGTGTCCGCAGGCCTGGTCGGCTCGATCGCGGCGCCACCGGCTGCGATGCGAACCGCCGAGAGCAGTGCGGCTGCCGACGTTGGTCGGTTCTGCGCGCGGGTCGACATCGCACGCCGGATCTCGACATCGAGCTCGTCCGGAATTGCCACCAGCTCGACCAGCGGCCGCGGCGACAGTCGCGCCTCAGGATCGGCGATCTCGTCCCACGGCAGCCTGCCCGCGAGCATCGCGTACAGTGTGACCGCGAGCTCGTACAGATCCGTCGTGACGCCCGCGGGATGACCGAAGAACCGCTCCGGCGCCATGTACGCCGGCGTCCCGCGCACTCCGCCATCCAGCGTCGTGGTCGAAGCCGGGGCTGCGAGCTCCTTCGCGATCCCGAGGTCGAGCAGCACGGCGTGCTTGCCGGCGACGATGAACACGTTCTCCGGCTTCAGATCGCGGTGCACGAGGTGCTGATCGGGAGCGCGGCGACCGCGCCACACAGCTCGGCGAACATCGCGATCGCTTCCTGGAGCTCGATCGGCCCGCGCGCCAGCATGCTCGCGAGCGTCTCGCCCTCGAAGCCGCTCCATCGCGAGGTACGGCCGGCCATCCGGTAGCTCGCCGACCGCCAACACCTTGACGACGGATGGGTGCGTGATTGTCTGAAGGCAGCGCGCCTCTTCGAAAAACTGTGTGCGAATCCGCTCGGTGCCGACCACCGACGGGTGGACGATCTTGAGCGCCACGCGCCGTGGGCCCCACTGAGCGTCGTAGACCACCCCGCTGCCACCCTGACCGAGCACGGAGAGCACGCGAAACTCTCCGAGCAGGGCGTGTTTCGGGGCGAGATCCATCGGCGGAACTGCTCACCTATAGCGCGGTTCGATGCGGCCCGGTGGTTGCTACTTTCTTTGAGCAAAAGCGGAGGTCGCACCCATGATTCGACTAGCCATTGCAGAAGACCACACGATCGTTCGGTGGGCGCTACGTGAGGCGCTCGGTAAAGCTGACGACATTGAGATCGTCGGCGAAGCGGGTACAGCCGCGGAAACGCTGGACATGGTCCGGCGCGAACGCCCGGATGTCCTGCTCCTGGACATCTCGTTGCCGGATGGATCCGGCTACGACGTGCTCAACGAGCTGCGGCCGATGGAGACGGCGCCCCTGGTCGTCGTGCTCACCTGGCATACGGAGCCTAGCTACGCTGCGCGCGCGATTGCGGCAGGAGCGCACGGTTACGTGAACAAGTCAGTGGAGCCCGATGCCCTGCTGGCGGCAATTCGCGCCGTGAGCCGTGGCGAGCAGGTCATCCCGCCGGGCATCGATCAGCTGCTCGCATCGGGCGATGGCCACCCGGCCAGCGCGCTGACGGCGCGTGAGGCACAGGTGATGGAGATGCTCGCACGCGGGCTCACCAACCGCGAGATCGCGGAGCACCTGGAGATCAGCATCAAGACCGTCGATACCCATCGCGGCCACGTGTTGAAGAAGCTCGGGTTGCGCAACAACTCCGAGCTCACGCGGTTCGCTGTCAAGCACGGTTACGTCGCGCTCTAAGTGAGCTCACGGACGGCGCGCGGGCTGGACCCAGGCCTGCTTGCCATCCGTGCGTGTCACGACCGCACGGACATATCCGCTCGCCGGCACGGTCCGCCGGGCGATCCGGCCCGGTGCGGCGGGGAACCGATGCCCGTTCTCGATGAACGCGATCGAGCACGTGCTCGCGTCCTCAGGCGCGACCTCGACCACGAGCTCGCTGGCGACGACCTCCGCCCGCACCAGCGTCACGCCGGTCGAGGCATAGAACCGGCCGGCCGCGATCGCGTCCAGGATTGCCTGGGGCTCGCGGCGCGATCGGACCGCGATCCAGGCGCCGCCGGCGGGATACCGGCCGCCTCCGTCATAGTGGTGCGAATCATCCGAGGCGACCCCCCACAGCGTGACCCCGGCCGCGAGCGCGGCGTCCCACAGCGCCTCGGTCGACGGATGGGCGACGTCGCCCGCGTTCCAGTTGTCGAACTGGACGTTCGCGATCTCGACCAGCGACATCCCGCGCCGCGCGACCTCGGTCAGCACCTCCGCGGTCATGCCCCAGTGCCATTGCGGATGGTTCAGCTGCGCGAGCCCGCCCAGCCGCGTCTGCTGGTTCAACGCCGCCTGATACTTCGCGACGCGCTCGGGTGACTTGCGATCTGCCCACTCGAGCCGACCTGCGAACCGACCGGTTGGTGCGAGGAGATTGACGTGGATCCGGCAGTTGCCGGTCGCATCGCCCGCGGGGACACAGCCGTTCGGGTTGTAGGTCAGCTCGATCCCGGAGAACACGATGAGGCCGGCGCTCGGATCGCGCAGCGTCGTCGCGCCGACCGTCGGAGCCCACTCGTCGAGCTCACTGATCCGGTTGTGATCGGTGATCATCACGAAGTCGTAGCCCCGCGACTCGTACCACCGCACGACGTCGACCACCGGGGTCGAGCTGTCACCCGACGGTGCCGCGTGGACATGCGTCGAGCCGCGCAGCCAGACCTCGGGCGGGCCCGCGGTCGCCTCGGGCGCATCCGCGATCGGGTCGACCGCGGCATCGACGGAAAGCTTCGGTGTCGCGGGCGGCGGCAGCTCGCTGCTCGTGCACGCCGCGAGAACCACCGCGAGCACCACCGCGAGGACCACCGCGAGGACCAACGCGTCGATCACCACGAGCGCGCGCTTCACCAGTTCGTCGTACTACGGCGTGCTCGCGGCGTCGAGCGCGGCAGCACCGACCGGCGTGACGCTCGTCGTCACGCCCCACGCATGCTTCTTCCATTGCTTCCGCAGCGCGAGAAAGAGTCCCAGGTTGTCGGTCAACATGCGGCGTTCGACCAGCCGGGTGCGCGACACATCCGTGGTCTCCCCAGGATCTGCCACCAGGTCGCCGACGATCGGTACGCCGGTCTTCGGAACGCGGATCTTCCAGCGGCCGATCCGCATCGCATGCGCGTACTCGTACTGCGACGCATACGACGGCCGCGCCCAGCCCCGACCGATCCCTTGCGCGAGCGAGACGACACTGTGGCCCTGGATCGCCGGTAGCGCGGGCGCGCCGACCACGTCGAGCAGCGTCGGCATCACGTCGACGCCCTCGACGCCTTCCTCGACGATCGTGCCGCCCGGGAACCGCGCCGGATCGTGAACCAGGAACGGCACGCGAACGAGCGAGTCGCGCAGCGAGCCGCCGTGACCGCAGCGGCGATCCTCGAACAGCTCTTCGCCGTGATCGGCCGTGATCACCAGCATCGTCTGGTCCCAGATCCCCCACGACTTCAGCTGCGCGACCAGCCGGCCAACCTGCTGGTCGTGGTAGCTGATCGCCGAGTCGTAGATCGCGCGCAGCCGTTCGATGTCCTTGGGCGCCGGGATCAGGTGACAACCCATCTCGCCCGGCCGGAACCCGAGCTCCTTCGCGGTGCCGAAGTCCTGAAACGGGCCGTCGTACGGCGGCGGCGAGTAGATGTCGATCCACGGCTTGCGCGCGATCCACGGGCCGTGCGTGTCGATCGTGCCCAAGAACAGATACGTCGGTTGCTCGCGATGCTCGTCGAGCCGCTTGAGCGCGGCGTCGACGATCTCCTTGCCGTAGATGATGCCGTTCAGCTGGTTCTTCTCGCGCATCATGTTGCGGAACTCCTTGAAGCCCCGCGCGTAGCCGCCGCTGTCGTTGACGAATCCGTTGCCCGTGACCGCGGCGGTGTAGAACCCGGACTCCCCGAGCTTGGCCGCGATCACGTCGAGCTCGCGGTCGATCTTGTACTTGCCGTTGTTGCCGGCCATGCGGACATTGTGGACGGCCGGGTAGACGCCGGTCCACACGGTCGAGTGCGAGGTCTGCGACTCGTTGCCGCCGACGTAGAACTGGCGAAACACGGCGCTGGTCTTCGCGAGCTCGTCGAAGTTGGGCGTCTGGGCGCGCGCGCCGGGCGTGAACACCGGCACCTTGTCGGCGCGCAGCGCGTCCATCACCCACAGGATGACGTAGTTCGGCGGCGCGGAGCGTGGTAGCGGCGCCGGGGTCGGGCCGTGGATCGTGATCTGCGGGCCCCGATCGTCGCCTTCGCGCAGTCGCGCGCGACCAGCGTCAAGCCGACCACGCGCCCGGCGAGCTTGGTCAGATCGAGCCGTGATTGACCGGCCGCGAGCACACCGCTGACGAACGTGTCGTCCCCGGCCCGCGCGCCGACCTCGAGCTTGCAGCCCGCGCCGTCGACCGTCGCGACGAAGTGCGCGCCCTCGGGCACGGTGACGTACCACAGCAGCATCGCGTTCTTCGCGAGCGCGATCGATCCAGCCCTGGCATCGAACGCGGCGTGTCCCCGCAGATCCTCGGTGCCCCCGGTGCCGAACCGCAGCCACTCGACCGCGATCGATCCCGGGTCCGGGAGTGAATCCCGGCCCCTCCGTTTTTGGCTCCCGTCATCACGATCCCGCTCGCCCTTCGGCGCGCGATACGACGATGCAAACCCGATCTGGTTCTCGCCGATCCGAAGCGTGCCCGGATCGGTCACCAGCGTGACCGTCTGCCAGCCGTCGGCCAGCGTAACCTGATCGTGCTTGCTCTTGCTACCGTTGATGCGCACCGCGAGCCGGTGCCCCGCCTTGCCGTGAACGCGCGCGACGAGCGTCGTGATCTTGCCCGCGAGCTTCTGATCGAGCGGCAGCTCGAGCATCGCGTTGCGATCGAGCGTCGCCGCGCGGACCCCGGCGATGGTCTGGCCGAGGTGCCAGCGCGACTCGGGCACGCCGAATCGCGTGTAGCGCGCGAGCGACACGCCCGACGCGTCGATCACGACCTCGTCGTCGACGTAACGATGCGCGGCGTGCCGGTTGTCGACCAGCGAGAACACCGCGTGCTCGACCCGAGGCGGCTTGACAGGCACGACGGGTGCGACCGCCGCATCGCGCGAAGGCGGACCCGCGTCGCGTGGCGCGTCCTCCGGCGGCGCCTTCTTGGATCCACAGCCAAGGATGAGGAGCGCCACGGCGAACGCCGAGATCGATCGCGTACCCACCGTCGTGGCTGTACCACGCGCGAGCCGGCGGCTGTAGTTCACCGCCCCTGGACGAGCGCCTGCTGGATCGACAGCGCACCGGGATGCCGCGGCTCGAGTGCGAGCGCCTGTGCGACCCGCGCGCGGGCGTCGATGACATCTCCGGCTGTCAGCGCCAGGCCCGCGAGCTGGACCAGCGCGTCGGCATAGTACGGCGCCAGCTTGGCCACCACCGTCAGCTCGCGCCGTGCACCCGCGACATCTTTGCGGCTGGCATAGAGCTGGCCGAGCTTCAAATGAGGCGTGAGCAGGTGCTGGGATTCGGGGGCCTCGGCAAGCTTCGCGAGCGCGGGCTCGCCGCGCGGATCCTGGAGCGCCTGCAAGGCCACCGCCGCCGCCTGCCGTACGCGCAATGAACGATCACCGAGCAGCTTCGCGATCGCATCGGCCGAGCCCACAGCCTTGCCGAGCATCAGCGCCTCTACCGCCTTGGTGCGCAGCACGACGTCTGGCGAGCTCAGGTGCGGCTCCAGCGCGTGCGCGGTGCGGAAGCCGAACCGGCCGGCGATCGTCAGCATCGCCGAGCCGCGCAGGGTGGGTGCCTCCTTCGGATCCGCGATCACGTCACGCAGCGGCTTCGCGCTCTCCTTTGCGAACTTGTCGTCGAACGCCGCCGCGAGGCGCATCCGGCGCTCCTGGCGTTTGGTCGCGGCAGGCCACCACGTCGCGAGCTCCTGCGTGAGCTGCGCCGGCGTTCGATCCGTGTGGCAGACGCCGCAGGCATTCGGCACACCGTGTTTCTCGGTGGTCTGCGGCGCGGGAACGTCGATCGTGTGATCGGCGAAGTGATCGAGCACGCCGGTCACGACGGGCGGCATGTGACACGAGATGCACGTCGCCTTCTTGTGGTGCGTGTGCTGGATGCCGGCGGCCGCGACGTCGGGGTGACACTTGCGGCAGCTGTCGTCGGGATCCTTTGCGCGGAGCTCGGCGTGGCCCTTTGCATCGTGCGGCGGTCCGTGGCAGGTGAGGCACGTCGCCTTGCCCTCGCGGTAACACGCGGCCTGCAGCATGGCCTGGTACTCGAAGCTCGAGATCTGCGGGCGGCCGTCGACGAAGAACTCCGGCGACATGCCCTTGTCCATCGCGATCATGATGGGGTCATAGAGCTCGTCGTAGTTCTGCCCGAGCTCGAACTGGTGGTCGGAATCGAGCAGCGGGAACACCGGCCGGCGTGGGCCGTGACACCGCGCGCACGCCGCGAGCCCGACCGCGCCCGAGTCGAGCGGATGCACGATGTCCTCGGGCTCGGTGGTCTCCGCATGCAGCCCGCCCGCACCGTGGCACGACTCGCATGCGACGTTGTTGTCGACGAACGCGGTGGACCACTTCGACGCCTTGTCGTCGTAGGCGACCTGGAGCGCCGTGGTGTGACAGTCGAGGCACTCGTGATTCGCCATCCGGCGCGAGTTGGTCCAGTAGAACGGATGGTCGGGCGTGAGCGGACCTTGCTTGGTCTCCGTGTAGTCGACCCAGGATTTGCCGGTGACATGGTAGTAGACCGGCAGCACCTGCCAGCGACCGTCTGGCAGGATCGTGACGCTGTCCTGCATCCGCTTGCCGCCAATCACCCAGTCGACCTTGTAGTCGACGGGCGCGCCGTGCGCGTCGAACGCGCGCATCGTGTAGCTCGCGCCGGCTCGCTTCATCCAGGCCTCGCTCGAGGTCCCTTTGAAGTGCTGGTTCCGGTAGTTGCCGACGACGTGCTTGGTGTCGCCGGGCGCGAGCGCCTTCGCGTGCCAGCTGCGCTTCCATCTCGCGTGCTCCTGCTCGTGGCACTCGGCGCACTTCGCGCTGCCGACGAACGGGTTAGAACGCTTGGGCGGGCCCGCATCGATCGCGACGCCGGCATCGATCGCGGCGACGACGGGCGCGACCGGTGGTGGCGGCGCGGGCTTGTCCTTCGCCGACCGGTTCGCCACCACGATCGCGACCGCAACCGCGATCGCGACGCCGGCACCGATCACCGCGGGCTTCTTGCGGGACGACACGACCCTAGGTATCACGAAAAAACAACGGCGCCCGTCCGGGCGCCGTTTGACGAGGTGCCTGCAAGCAGGGGCCTCGTGACAGGGGGGTCGCGAACAGTTCGCGATCAGGTCGCGATCAGTTCGCGGTGACCTCGAGCGTCCAGCTGTTGAGCGTGCCGACGTCCTGCGCCGCGGTGTCCTCGACCTTGAGGACCCAGTCACCCGCAAGCGCGCCTGTGATGCCGGTGACGGTCACCGTCTCCTTGATGTTGTCGGCCGATCCACCGGTGCCGTTGAACACGACCTTGCTGACGGTGCCCTTGGTCAGGGTGACCTTGAGGTCGCCGCGGTACGAGTGGCTGATGTCGACCGTGAGCTTGACGTCGGTGACCGTGCCGGTGTCCGAGACCGCGATGGTGTTCGACACGCCGGTCGTGCTGTCGTCCGGGATGCCGGCAGCGGGCGACGCGGTGTACGTGTGCGCCGTGTTGCTACCACCGCAGCTCGGGTGCTGCGCGCAGTCGGTGTCGTCGCAGTTCGCCTTGCCGTCGCCGTCCTCGTCGCGCTCGGCGGTGTCGTCGCAGACTTCACGCTGCGGCTCGACGACCGGAAGCTCCGCAGTCACGGCCGAGCCGTACTCCTCGACGTACTTGTAAGACAGATAGCCGTAGCCCGGGCCCGTCGGATGGTCGATGCCGAAGCCTCCGGTGCCCCACGAGTTCTTGAAGATCCAGAACCCCTTCTCCTTCTTCGCCACGCCGTTCTCGAGGATCGGCTTGCCCTCGCCGTCGCGCATCTCGAACTCGATGTTGTCGTCCCAGCCAATGATCGAGATCGCGTGACCGGCGCGCGCCTTCGCGGACTCGGTCTTGTCAGCCTGGTTCGGGTAGGTGACGACGCCCTTCTGCCACAGCGGCGTCGACACCGGCAGCGTCGAGCGGCGGTGGTTCCACGCCTGGTAGAAGAACGTGAAGCCGACGTTGACCGAGGTCTTCTTGGTCGAGAGGTGCGCCTTGATCGAGTTGGTGTTGATCCAGCGCGTCGACGGCACCTTGTACTTCTGGGCGTTCTTCGCCGAGTCCGGCGGCTCGCCGTTCGTGTAGCATTTCGTGGGGAGGTTCTCGCCGCCGGTGCAGGCCGCGTCGTTGCTCGCGTTCCACGACGTCGTCTCGTAGACCCAGGCCGCTTCCTTCACGGTCCCGAAGCGCGAGACCGCCTTCAGGTTGGCATCCGAGCTCGAGCCGTCGGTGTTCGGGAACGCGCCCTGCTGCACCTTGGCCGACCACTGGAGGTACTGCTCCGAGAAGTCGGCGTCGGTGAGCGGCATGCCCGCCTTGAGGTAGAGGTTCTCGACCAGTGCCGTCGCCGCGAAGATCGAGCAAACGCCGCGGCTGCCCTGGCTCTTGACCGGCGACTGCTCCTGGAGCTCGAACTTGGCCGGGTAGACCGCGTCCGCCTTGTTGTCGTCCGGCAGCGAGCCGTTCGCCGGTGCGCCCGCGTTGACGTTGTCATCCGAGACCGGGTAGTCGTCATCGAACGGGGTCGGACCCTCATCCTCGCTGCCGCCGGAACACGCGACGAACAGCGGGAGGGTGAGCAGAGCGGTAGCGAGGAGGCGGCTGCGCATGATGCCGACCCTGGTGCGCGATCTGTGCCATCTATGACCGCGCCAAACTGCTGGATCTTGTTGGCAGATCGCGTGGTTCCACCGGCCACTGCAACTCCTCCAGCCGGCTCGGCGGCAAGCCGAGTTGCCGTGGCATCATCCGATCTCGTTGCAGTTCGGCCGCTACCAGGTCCTTCGACTCCTCGCACGCGGCGGGATGGGCGAGGTCTACCTGGCCCGGCTCCCCGGCGCGCACGGGTTCGAGCGGTCGGTCGTGGTGAAGACGATCCGCACGGAGCTGGTCGCGGACGAACGAGCGGCGCTCATGTTCATCGACGAGGCCCGGATCGCGGCCGGCATTCACCATCGCAACGTCGTGCAAATCCTGGATTTTGATCGCTTCGATGGGGGTGCGTTCCTGGTCACCGAGTACGTCGACGGCTGCGATCTAGGCGCCCTCCTGGTCCACCTGCGGGCGCCGCTCCGGCTCGACCTCGCGATCACGATCCTGACCGAGCTCGCGACGGGCCTCGAAGCCGCGCACAGTGCCGCGGCGGAAGATGGCAGCCCACTTAACCTCGTGCACCGTGACGTGAGTCCGAGCAACGTGTTGCTCGGTACGGCTGGCGAGGTGAAGCTCGCGGACTTCGGGGTCGCGCAGGCGCGGTCGCGCAGCTATCACACGATCTCGGGATCGATCAAAGGCAAGGCGCCCTACATGGCTCCCGAGCAGATCCTCGGCGAGCCGCTCGACCGTCGCGCCGACGTGTTCGGCCTCGGTGTGTTGATGTACGAGCTGACGACGCGCACGCCGCTGTACTCGGCGAGCCCCGACGCGAGCGCGATGAAGCAGATCCTCGACGGCCACGTCCCGGATCCAGCCGAGCGGCGGCCCGACTATCCCGCCGCGCTCGCGACGATCGTCCGCCGTGCGCTCGCTCGCCATCGCGAGGATCGC
>JBBJLY010000373.1:0-6448 GCA_037720695.1 Kofleriaceae bacterium
ACGACGTTGACGTTCGAGACCTCGAGCATGCCCTGGCGCAGCGAGCCGGCGCCGCGGAGCGCCGCGAGGTCGTTGAACCGCTCGGTATTGATCGCGGCGCCGACCTGCTTGCGCGGCTGATAGTCCACCGGCCACGGCTTGGGCCGGTGGCGATCCCAGAACAGCCGCACGGCGAACAGCCGGACGTCACGCTCGGGCGAATCCATCAACCACGCGAGGCGCTCCGCGCCGCCGACCTGGTCGTAGAGCCGGCGGATCAACGTCAGCGCGACCTCGCGAGCCGCCTTCTGCGTGCTCTCCGCGAGCTGGAACAGGCGCGGTCCATCGAGCCACGCCGCCGGGACGCGCCGGGCGTCACCCTCGACGAGCACGCCGAGCAGGAGCTCGCTGCCGAGAGCGCGCGGCTCGGGATACTTCGCGCGTGCGAGCTCGTACACGAGGTCGCGATCGTCCCACCGCAGCAGCTCCTCGCCCGCGATCGCGACGGCGAGCCGCCGGACATCGGGACGATCGTCGTCGAACAGTGGCTGCACGATCGAGCGGGCATACGCGTCCGGGGTCAGCCGCGGCACGATGCCGAGCGCCTTGGCCTCGGCGAGCCGCTTGCCGAGCTCGGGGTGATGCGCCTTGAGGTAGGTCGCCGCGAACAGCCGAACCGGCTCCGGTTGCTTCTTGCCGGTGGCGAGCTCCCACAGTCGACGCACGCCTTGTTCGCGATCGCCATCCGCGAAGTCGCCGGGCTCGAAGCTCTCGAGCAGCATCCGCTGCGCGAACTGCGCGCGGACGTTATCCGTCGAGCGCGCGAGCTCGAGCAACCAGGCGAGGCCAACGCGGGCCGGGGCGACCAGCCTGCGATCCGCGAGCAAGCGCAGCGCGACGCCGGCGAGCCGCGGCTTGCCGACCAGCCCTTTCAGCCAGTCGACATCGAGGTCGGCGCCCGCCAGCATCCCGGCCTCGAGCCACTGCGAGACCACGGCGGTATAGGCGCGATCCTCGAACGCGCGCTGGATCCACGGGATGCCGATCTCGCGCGCCTTCCGCTTGCCGAGCTCGGTCAACGCGGTCTGCCCGGTCGACCGCATCGACCATTCCTGCGGACCGAACCGCTTGTCGTCGAGCAGCGCCGTCCAGTGACCCGCGGGGATCGCGGCGCGCGCTTCATTGTAGAACTTGATCAGCACGCCGAACGGTCCCGGGCCGCGCGCGGCGGTCTCGACGAACTGCGCCGCCGTGATCTGATCCGGGCGAAAGCTCGCGAGCTTCGTCGGTGCCCACGGCGCGGCGGTCGCACCGAGCAGGCGCAGCAGCGCCGGGAGCCCGAGCTGCTCCGCCGACATCGACTCGAGCCGCGCCGCCGCGAATTTGCCGACCTCCGGTGCGCCGGTCTCGATCAGCTCGACCAGCTCGTCGATCGCGAGGTCGGCGCCGTTGGTTGCAGCGTAGTCGAGCGCGTACGCCCGGGCCTCGGGCGACGGCGAGCGCAGGAAGCCGATCACGACCTCGTGCAGGCCGAGCTCGCGCAGCTTGCTCTGGTGAAACTCCGGGCTCTCGCGCAGGAGCGAGACGACGAACGGGTGGATCGCGGCGATCGGCCGGCGACCGAGCCGCGCCAGCCACGCCGGCTCTACGGCCCGCAACGCGAGCGCGTGATCAGCGCGTAGCGAGCGGATCGCGAAGTCCGACACGATCTCGTTCTGCGCCGCCTCGAGCAGGCGCAACAGCGGCGCGGGGGACAGCTTCCACGCGGCCGGATACGCGCGCCGCGTCATCGGGTCAGCTTGGCGCGATAACCCGAAGCTTGCGTTGCTGCGATTGCTGTACAGCGAGCCGTGGTTCCAGATATGGGCCGCGACCCACGACGGCGAGTGCGCGCCGTAGTCGGCGGGATAGTGCCGCAGCACCTCGACGGCGAACGCCGGATACGCGTCGGGCACCGCCTCGCCGAGCAACCGGAGGTAGCGCCACGCGCGCCGCCGCATGTAGACCACCGTGCCGAGCCCGATCTCGGAGTGCTCGTACGGCAGCGTGCTCATCGCGTCGAGCCGGTACGCGAGCACGCCGAACATCGCCGCGTCGTGCCGCTGCTCGGCGAGCTTGTAGATCGCCTTTGCCGCCTGCCACACGCCCCACCGCAGCTTGCCGCGGGCGAACACCAGCATCAGCGCCGCACGCGCCGGGGTGTCGTCGGTGCCGGCCTGGTCGTAGAGATCTCGTAGCAGCTTGCCGAGGCGCAGGCGGGGCGGCGCGAACGGCGAGGCCTCGGCTGCCGCGAACGCGTCGCGCCGCGCGAGCTTGATCTCGGTCGGGTTCTTGTTCGCGAGGCCCCGCGCCGAGACCTCGGCCTTCAGCTTGTCGTAGGTCAGCGCGCCGGCGGGCACGTCGATGCGGCCGCCACCGGCATCATCGTCGTCGTCACCATCGTCGTCACCATCGTCGTCACCATCGTCGTCGCCGTCACCAGCGTCATCAGGTTCGTCGTAGCTCTCGTCATCCGACGCGAGCTCGTCGCGACCCGGCTCCGGATCTGATTGTGCGAGGTAACGCACCAGGAGCTCGCCGAGCAACGGATCGCCGCTCGCGATCGCGCGTTCGATGTCGGTGAGCGTCAGCACCGTGCTTTCCCCAAAGCCCGATCACGCTAAACGAAACGCGCTGCACGGTCCTCATGCGGCGCGCGATTTTCTCACTCCCGAACTGATTACTTGATCACCGGGAGACGCGGCGTGCGCTTCGGCTTCGACAAAATGTTCTTCGCGACCTTGATCGCGGCCGAGGTGGCCAGGGTCATGAAGCGCTCCGCGTTCTCGGAGTCCGGGCTCGCGAGGACGATCGGGACGCCGGCATCACCACCGAACCGGATCCGGGTGTCGAGCGGGATCTCGCCGAAGAAGTCCGCACCGACCTCCTGCGCGAGCCGCTTGCCGCCACCATGGCTGAAGATCTCGTCGGTGTGCCCGCAGGCCGGGCACTTGTAGTAGCTCATGTTCTCGACGATCCCGAGGATCGGGATCTCGACCTTTTCGAACATCGCGATGCCCTTGACGACATCGATGATCGAGACCTCCTGCGGCGTCGTCACCATGACGGAGCCCGAGATCGGAATCAGCTGTGACAGCGACAGCTGGACATCGCCGGTGCCCGGCGGCAGATCGCAGACCAGGTAGTCGAGATCGCCCCACTCGACGTCGCCGAGGAACTGCTGCAGCAGGCGGTGCACCATCGGTCCCCGCCACACCACGGCCTCGTCCTTGTCGACGAAGAACCCGACCGAGATCACCTTCATCCCGTGATAGATGGCCGGGACGATCTTCGAGTCCTTGCTGGCGGCCGGGGGCACCTCGGGCGTGCCGAGCATCTGCGGGACCGACGGGCCGAACACGTCGGCGTCGAGCAGCCCGACCTTTGCACCGTGCCGGACGAGCGCGAGCGCCATGTTGACCGCGACCGTCGACTTGCCGACGCCACCCTTGCCGGCGGCGACCGCGATCACGTTCTTCGGCCCCTTCAGGACCGCCTTGTCACTGGGTGCCGGGAGGAACGCGGTGACGACCTCCGCGATCACCGACACGCGCTTGGCACCGAGCGGCTTGAGCGCGTCCTCGATCCGCTTCTGGAGCTCGCGGCGCGCGCCGGTGGGATACGCGTGCGTCGGGATATCGAGCTTGACCAGCACGTCGTCGCCCGAGATCTCGACGCCGCGCAGCACGCGGTACGAGACGATGTCGTGCCCGAGCATCGGGTCCACGACCTTGCCAAGGGCTTCCTTGACGGTGGCTTCATTGATCATGAGAGATGGCCTAGCTTCGATTTCTTGACGTCGAGGTAGCTCTGACTGTGCTCGGTCGCGCCGACCCAGTGCGATTCCTGGGCGTCGACAACGACGCCCGACGCCTCGAGACCCGCGATCTTCTGCGGGTTGTTGGTCATCAGGCGGACCGAGCGGACGGCGAGGTCGCTGAGGATGCCGGCGGCGAGGTCGTACGAGCGACCGTCCGCCTCGAAGCCGAGCGCGAGGTTGGCGTCGACGGTGTCGTAGCCCTCCTCCTGCAGCTGATACGCGCGCACCTTGTTGCCAAGGCCGATCCCGCGACCCTCCTGCACGAGATAGACGATCACCCCACGCCCCTCGGCTGCGATGCGCGCCATCGCCGTGTCGAGCTGCGCGCGGCAATCGCAGCGCAGGCTGCCGAGCACCTCGCCGGTGAAGCACGAGCTGTGGACCCGGGTCAGAATACTTCCGGTACCGACGTCACCGAGCACCAGCGCGACGTGCTCTTCGGGTCCGACGCCGGTCCGATAAACAACGATCTGAAACTCGGCGTGCGGGGTCGGGAGCCGCGCCTCGGAGTACCTCGTGATCGTCTGGGTTGCCAAAGGGTTGGGCCGTGTATGGCTTCGCACGGACCCCTTGTCAATGCAGCCGCCCGCTCCTATGGTTGCGCTATATGGCGGTGCGACCTGTCGTGGTGTGGCCGGACGACCGGCTGCGGCAACCATCGGTCGAGATCACGTCGATCGACGCGTCGGTCCGTGCCCTCTACCAGGACCTCGTCGACTCGATGTATGCCGAGAACGGGCTGGGCATCGCCGCGCTCCAGCTCGGGGATCCGCGCAGGATGTTCATCGTCGAGCCCAAGCTCGCCGGCAAGACGGATGGAGACGCGCCGATCGCGTTCATCAACCCCGAGATCGTGTGGACGTCGGACGAGCAGCAGGACTCCGAAGAGGGCTGCCTGTCGTTCCCGGACATCTACATCAAGGTCAAGCGGCCGCTCCGCGCGAAGGTCCGCGCGCTCGGCATCGACGGCCAGATCTTCGAGTGCGAGGGTGAAGGCCTGCTCGCGCGCTGCCTGCTGCACGAGAACGATCACCTGACCGGCAAGCTGCTGGTCGATTTCGTCGGCCCGCTCAAGCGCCAGATGATCAAGAAGAAGCTGCAGCGCCTCAAGTCCGAGGACGCCGAGGAAGTCGCCTAGTCGGTTTCGGGCGAACCTCCGTATTCAGCACCGCCCATCGCTCGCATCGGGCTGCCGAACGGCCGCGGCTTCCAGATCGCGCGCGTGATCGAGAGGCCCTCGAGGCCGCGCAAGCTCCGCGTCAGCCCGCGGCAGCCACGATCGAACCCGAGTGCGACGTGGTCGCCGACGCGATAGCACACCGGCTTGCCGCCCCAGCACGCGCACGCGGACAGCGCCCGCCAGTCGACCAGCTTCGCGCCGACCTTCCAGCCACGCCCCGCGACCGCGACCTCCGGGCTCGCGACATCGACATTGAAGATCGTGCCGTCGCCGGCGGGGACCACGGTGAACAGCCGCTGGTCGCGGTCGAACACCTGGTACTCGAGCCCATCGTGGTGTACGGGCCGCACATCGTAACCTGCAAACGCGGCGCGCAGCGCGACCAACGTGGCCGGGCTGGTCGGCTGGAGCGGGCCGAACGCGGCGTCCGACATCGTCAGCAGCGGCGCCGGTGCGGGCTGCACCGGGTCCGGGGTGACCGGCGCGCTGCAGGCCACGAACGTCAGTGCGACCCACTTCATCGCAACCATAGTAGCGTGCCCGCGTGATCGACAGCGTCTTCGTTCGCGGCCTCGAGTTCGAAGGGAACCACGGCTACTCCGCCGCCGAGCGCCGTGGCACCCGGCGGTTTCGGGTCAACCTGATCGTCGAGCTCCCCCTCCGCGCTGCTGCGGTCTCCGATCGCATCATCGATACCGTCGACTACTGGAAGATCAGCGAGATCGTGGTGGCGCTCGGCACGCGCTCCACGTTCAAGCTGCTCGAGGCTCTCGCGGGTGCGATGGGCGCGAAGATCCAGGAGCTGTATCCGCACGTCCAGGTCACGATCGAGCTCGAGAAGCTCGCGCCGCCCTGCCCCGGCGTGCCCGCGTCGTGTGGCGTCCGCCTGGTGTTGCCGCCGGTGGCTGCGTGAGCTTCACATTCGCGACGCCGGTGCGGTTCGCCGACATCGATCACGCCGGCATCGTCTACTACCCGCGGTTCTTCCACCTGTTCCACCTGACGTTCGAGGAGCTGTGGCGCGCGCGGATCGGCCCGCGCGCCTACAGCGAGCTCATCGATCGAGATCGCGTCGGCTTCCCGGCTGTGCGCGCCGAGTGCGAGTTCAAGGCGCCGCTCAGGTTTGGCGATACCGCCGAGATCGAGGTCTCGATCACGCGGCTCGGCACGAAGTCGATCACGTTCCGGTACCTCGTTCACCGCGCCGAGCCCAGGGCCCTGTGCGCGGAAGGCACGGTCGTCTGCGCGGTCGTCGACCTGGCACGCTTCGTCGCGATCGCCGTGCCCGACCGCGTCGTTGCGATGTTGCAGGACCTCGTGGAAAAAACGTCACCGATGTGAGCGACTGGGCTTTACCCCCGGAGATGATCGCAGTAAGCCCCCTCCATGCTCGAGCGCGACCCGAAGACCCTGGCACGGCTGCAGGCGGT
>JBBJLY010000374.1:0-6432 GCA_037720695.1 Kofleriaceae bacterium
GAAATCCGTAACCCACCCACCGGGTCGGAGTACCCACCCAGTTCACGAGCCGCGGGCGCCGGACGATTCACCCCGCCATGCAGCAAACTGCACCGAGCAGCGGGATCGCCTACCTGCTGGAGCGGGCGAAGCAGGTCGCGTTCCGACCGCGGGCAAGGGGCACGACCGGCCCGGCGACTCCCGACGGCATCGTGGTGGTTGGCGCTCGCGGCCACATCACCGCCGTGAACCGGCGTTATGCGGACATCTGGGGCACGCCCCAGCCGATCCTCGCGGGCCGCCGCCACGTCGCCTATATCCAGCACGCGGCCGAGCAGTGCGCCGCACCGATCGCCGCGTTCGCCACGCTCGAGCATCTGTTCTCGACCACCGGGACCGTCCGCGCGGAGCTCGCACTCGCGGATGGCCGCACCCTGGTGTGCCTGAGCGCGCCCGTGGTTTACGAGTCCACCGGCGAGGTCCGCCGCACCCTGTACTTCCGCGACGTCCCCGCCCTTCGCCAGCGGGCCTGAGCTACCGTCCGCGCGTGAAGCGCGGGCGGAACGTGCCGCTGTGGACGGCGATCGCGGCGACGGTGGTCGCCGTGGCCCTCGCCTACGTCGACGCTCGCGTCACCCGCCTCCCCGGCCTCGCGGGGCTGGAGGGGCTCAGCGTCGACATGCGATTTCGCCTGAGAGGCGCCCGCGATCCCGGCACGGATCGGATCGTGATCGTCGGGATCGACGACAAGACCCGGCGCGCCGACGGCGACCTCGTCCAGCTCCGCCGCGGCTACGCGAAGCTGGTCGACGCGCTGTCGGCCTGCAAGCCGAAGGTGATCGCGCTCGATCTGTTCTTCAACTCCCGCGAGCAGCTGCTGCCCGCCTCGCTCGCCGATCGGCTGCGCGCGAGCCAGGCCGACCTCGCACCAGGACCCGGCCGCGACGCGATCGGCGAGGTGATGGAGTACCTGCGGGGCGACGAGGTGCTCGCGGAATCGATCGCCCGCAGCAAGGTCGTGATGCTGGGCGCGTTCTTCCAGTCCGGCGGGCCTCGCGCGGGCGTCGAGGAACCGCAAGGGCTGCGCGCCGCGCGACTCGGCGAGGTCGCCGATACCGGCGCGGGCGATCCGGCGCGGCGCCCGATCTCGGCCGGCGGCGTCGTGTTCTCGCTCCCGATGTTCGTGCGCGGCATCCTCGGAGCTGGCGCGCTGAACGATCTGCGGGACGACGACGCGGTGCGCCGCCGCGTGCCGCTGGTCGTCGAGTATGGCGGGCGCCATTACATGGCGCTCGGGCTCGCCGTCGCGCTGCAGGAGCTCGGCCGGCCGCGCGACACCAGCTACGTCGCCGGCAGCGCGACCCTGCGTGCCGCAGGCAAGGACATCACGCTGACGCGCGCGGCGTCATTGCCACTCGACGTGATGGGCAAGGACCGGATTCCGCGCGTGTCCGCGATCGATGTCGTCGATGGCAAAGCCTGCGGCCAGCTCGCGGGCAAGCTGGTGTTCGTCGGCTTCACGTACGCCACGTTCGACAAGGTGGCGACTCCACTCGATCCACTCGCGGACGGGGTCGAGCTGCATGCCACCGTCACCGAGAACCTCCTGACCGGCAACCTGATGCGCGGTGCCAGTAGCTGGGCCGCGATCGGCGCGACGCTGTTGCTGTGCGGCATCGTGTGCTTCGCGCACGTGCGCCGCGTTCGCCGCCGCGCGTGGGTCCCTCCCTGGTCGCGGTCGCGGCCACCTCGGCTACGGCATCCTCGCGATCACGCTGTTCGGCAGCGGTACGATCCTCGAGCTCGCCACGCCGATCGTGCTGACCGCGGTCGTGCTGCTCGCCGCTACGGTCGGCAGCCTGGCGACCGAAGGCCGCGAGAAGGCGCACCTGCGCGGTGTGTTCTCGCAGTACGTCAGCCGCCCGGTCGTCGATCGCATCCTCGCGGATCCATCGCGCGCGAAGCTCGGCGGCGAGCGCAAGGAGCTGACGGTGCTGTTCAGCGACATCCGGGGGTTCTCGCAGTTCTCGGAGGGCATGCCTCCCGAAGATCTGGCGGCGTTCCTCGGCGAGTACCTGACGCCGATGACCGACCTCGTGCTCGCGTCGGGCGGCACGCTCGACAAGTTCATCGGCGATGCGATCATGGCGATCTGGGGCGCGCCGATCGATCTCGCGGATCACGCAGCCCGTGCGTGCGAGGTCGCGCTGAAGATGCACGAGGACCTCGTGGTCCTGAATCGCGGCTGGGCGACCAAGGGTCGGCCGCAGGTGTCGATCGGGATCGGGATCAACACCGGACCGATGGCGGTCGGCAACATGGGCTCGGCGGCCCGGTTCGAGTACACGGTGCTGGGCGACGAGGTGAATCTCGGATCGCGGCTCGAGGCGCTGACCAAGGAGTACGGGGTCGGCATCCTGGTCGGCGCAGCGACCGCGCGCTTGGCCGGCGATGGCTTCGTGTTCCGCGAGCTCGACCTCGTGCGGCTCAAGGGACGCGCGGGTGCGGCGCCGGTGTTCGAGCTGGTCGGACGCGCCGGCAAGGCGGATCCGAGATTCGCGCGTGCGCTGGCGCTGTATCGCGCGCGCGAGTTCGCGGCGGCTCGCGAAATCTTTGCGGGCCTCGACGACGATCCTGCGGCCCGCGTGATGGCTGCGAGATGCGACGAGCTCGCGGTGTCACCGCCACCCGAAGGATGGGATGGGGTGTACGACCAGCGCTCGAAGTGACGTGGCGCGCGCGGCTCAGCGGATGAAGAACAGGTAGACGATGGCGAACGCGAACACGACCACACCGACGAGGGTCGGGAAGATCCACGTGTTCTTGTTCCAGGTGTCCACGGTCTCGGCGGGATCGCGCCGGTCGTACGGGAGGTCATGATCGAGATGAGTCGGCATGAACCGCGGCGCTTGCATCGCGCGGGCCGCCATGGTGTAGGTTCGCCCTGGTGACCGTACTCGTCCTCGACTTCGACGGCACGATGACCGATGCCGAGCGGAAGGCCGCCCGTTCCGCGCCGGCTACCTCGAGGATCTGTGCGCGCTGGTCGGCAAGTCGCCCGGCGACGAGGGCGTGATGCAGATCTGCGAGGAGGTCGAGGCCGAGCTCGCTGCGGCGCCCGCGTCGCACCCGTTCCTGTGGATGGGCCGTCCGGTCGCGCCAGCCACCGTCGATCCGTATCTGCGGATGGTTCCGATCGCGCATCGCATCCTGGATCGCCACGACTGCCTGCCCGGGGCCGTCGACCGCGCCCGGCTGCTCGGCAACGTCCTCTACAAGTACAACTATGCCAAGACGCTCGGGCATCCAGTGTTCCGGCCCGGTGCGGGTGAGGTGCTGCGGTCGCTGTCGGAGCGCAACGCCTGGATCGTGACCAACTCGGATACGGATGCGGTGGCGGGCAAGGTCGCCGCGCTCGACCGCGAGGTGCCGGGCGTTGCGTGGTTGACGTCGCGGGTCCGTGGCCACGCGCGCAAGTTCGACGTCGACGACGGCTGGACCGGCATCGACGCCGAGATGGTGATTCCGGGCCTCGATCGTCCCGTGCTGCTGCGGCGACGCCAGTACCACGCGATCCTGCGCGCCCTGCTCGACGATGCGAACCTCGGGTTCGGCAACCTGGTCGTGATCGGCGACATCTTCGAGCTCGACCTCGCGATGCCACTCGCGCTCGGCGCGCGCGTCGGGCTCGTGATGTCGCCGCACACGCCCGGGTACGAGCGGGACTTCGTCGCATCGCATCCGCGCGGCAGGGTGATCGAAGATCTGGCCGACATCCCGGCCTTCGCGTTTGGTTCGTGATGCGCGCCGTCCTCCTGATCGCACTGGTTGGCTGCGCGAGCGGCGCGAAGCGCTACACCACCGCAGATGCCACGGCGCTTCCGGGCCTGCAGATCGATGTCACCGAGGACGAGAGCGCCGAGGACCTCGCGATGCCGAGTAATCGCGCGGTCGTGGCTGGCGCACCTGGCGGCGGGCCCGCCGGTAGCGATGGTGCCGCCCAGGCCACGCCGGTTCCCGACCCGCGGGAGGCGACGATGCTCGACAAGGACATGATCCGGCGCGTGATCCGCAGCCACACCGAGCAGATCCGGTCCTGCTACGAGAAGCAGCACAAGGCGACGCCGAGATCGCCGGCACGGTCCGCGTGCGCTTCACGATCGGCCCCTTGGGCAACGTCCCCGACGCCACCGCTTCCGGCATTCACCGCAATGTCGAGAGCTGCCTCGCGACCACGTTCCGCCAGTTCCAGTTCCCCGCACCGGCGAACGGCACGAACGTGCAGGTGACCTACCCGTTCGCGTTCCAGGCAGGTTGAGCCGATGGCTGCGGCGCGCTTTGGCGTGACCCGATGACGACGTTGCCGGCATCGGCCCAGGACCGCCTGGATCGCTACATCGAGCAACTGTGCACCGTCCTTGCGTCCGCGGACCGGCCACAGCGCGAGGCGTGCACGAACCTCCGGTTCGACGAGCCCGAGCGGCCCGACACGTCCGCGATCGGCGGCGACCCGTTGCGCGCGATGCCGTTTCGGCCAGCCGTCAACCTGCCGCCGGGCACCGCACTGGTCGACGCGATGCGGGAGGTCGGGGTGCTGTCGCGCGCCGAAGGCGTCACGATCCGCCAGATCGAGCTCCGGTTCGCGGCCGCCGACACCGGCTGGCAGCACACCCAGCACGTCGAGACGCTCGAGCAGTTTCGACAACTGACGGACGCGCGCGAGCAGCTGGATCAGGACATCGCCGGCGCGCTGGTCAAGTGCATCGAGGAGGACTACCCGACGTGGCAGCAGGTCTCGCTCGCGTACGCCGCAGCCGCCGATGCGACCCGCCCGGGCTTGCACGTGCTGATGCCGTATCCACGGCCGATCACCGTCCTGCCGCCGACGCCCACGCTACGCAAGGCGTTCGCCGGCGTGGTCGCGTTGCACGAGCGGTTCGGGCGCCGGCTTCACACCGCGAGCTGGCGGGTCGATAGCAAGCGCCCGCAGCGGGTCGACGTCGCGACGCATTACGGATAGCTCAGATTGTCTGGCAAGCGGCTCCAGCGAGTCGATGTCTCGACGCCCGACGGTCAGCGGTTCCGGAACGACGAGACCACCTCGAGCGCGAGGTCCGTGAACGAGGCGTGACTTTGCTCGAACTGGTACGCGCGTTCGTACTCCATGATCCGGCCGTCGTCCGCCATCGCAATCCCCGTGTTGAGGTCCCATGGCTCACGGTCGTCGCCCTCGTCCTCCCACGTGATCTCGTTGCCGCTGCACGAACCGTGGCGGACGATGAACGCGCCAAACCCAAGCCGTGAGGTGTCAGGGTCCCAGGAAGTCCAGTTCTCGCTCAGCAGCGTCTGCCCTGCTTCGAGCCCGCGGACGCCGACGATCTCGGTGGCCTCCTTGTCGTCCGACAGGGTCAGACTCCCGAATGCACCGAGGAACGATCTGTAGTCCTCGGGGAACCGCATCCCGAGCTCGGTCTCGGCCGCCGTGATCTGCTTCGCGTCGGATGGCGACCCTCGGGTGACCCGCACCTCGGCGGGCAGCGCCTTCAAGGCCGCCTCGATCCGCGTCACGACGTCGCCGGTCGCGGTTTCGCTGACGGGCCTCAGGCCACGTCGTGCGATCTCGGTCTCCCAGTCGGGGATCTTTGTGCCGAGTGACACCCCCGCGTCCGCGAGCAGGACCTCTGCGGCGACGATCGCATGCTTGTGGAACTTCAGCCGCACGAGGTCGGCCTTCGTCAACTGCGCGAGCTCGCCGACCAAGCTGAGGCCCCGGTTCTGGAGCTCCTGGGACAGCCGCACCGTCTGGTCGAACTCGTCCACGCTCCAGTAGCAGACCTCCAGCGGATCGATCGGGCGGGTGACATCGAACACCTCGGTCGGCGTGGCTTCGCCGTTTGGAGGATCCGCGCTCGGCTGGCGCGACCCGGGAAGCTCGCTGCCGAGCGCAAACCCGAGCTTCGCGACGAACGCGTGGGCCAGCGCGATCGTCTCGGGATGAAACCGCCGCGCTGCGAGGTCGACTTCGGAGAGTCGGACGAGCTCACCGAGCCGCCACATGCTCCGCGCGCGAAGCTCGAGCCGCAGGAGCGGCGGGACCGCGAGGTCGCCGAAAGGCTTGTCGAGGATCTCGACCGGTTCTGGCGAGTTAGCGGGGACCCCGAAGTGCTCGCGTAGCAGGATCTCCTCGGGGCTCATGGGTACCGTGGGCTTCGGGGTCGCGGGCTTCCGGGTCGCTGCGGGTTTGGACGTCGGGCCCGGATCGATAGCCTTCGCGCTGTCCGCCCGCTTCGCCTTGCCGCCGCCGCCGCCGCCGACAGGCTTTGCGGTGGTCCTGGTCCGGGGCCGCGGCTTTTTCGCGACGGCAGCCTTGGGCTTCGACGGCGGGGACTTCCTTGCCAGGCCCCATCATATCGCGCGCCGGATCCGCCGCGCGCGGCCCGGCGATCGTGTTGC
>JBBJLY010000375.1:0-6411 GCA_037720695.1 Kofleriaceae bacterium
TTGTTAGGAATCCCGACCTCTTTGGCAATCTCATACACGCGCATCTTCGCTCCGATGATCCTTCGCCTTGATCCGAGGACGAGTTTCTACAGTCTTTGCACCTGGAAGGCCAGGGTTCAGATCAGGGGGGTTTTCCGCAGGATCAGATGTCCCGCTGGAATTGTCGTTTTCGTGTGACAAGTCGGAGACGACTCGCTGCACATCGTCGGGAGTCACGCTGCGGCGGAGGCTACGAGCCAGCCCGCCGATTGCCACGCACGCCGCCCGGGGATGCACATAGGCTCCCCGACCGGGCAGGCGACGCGATCGGTCCACGACCAGGCGCGGCCCATCGAATGCGACTCGCACCAGATCCTGCTGCGCCGCGACGACGCGGCAGCCGGTGCAAGTCCGCCTGGGAATGTGACCGCTCAGGAGGAGACCTCCGAGAGCCAGCTGATCGCGCGCTGCCGGAGCCGCGCGAGATCACCCATGTCGATCCCGGTCGACGTCGCGACCTGTTCGATCGGCGTCCGGATGAGGTCTTCGGGCGAGTGGATGTTCGCCTGCGCGAGCACCCCGAGGACATCGTCGTCCACGCCGTCGAGCTCCAGCAGCTGCTGGCCTCCCGACAGGCTGGACCGGCGCTCGGTTTCCTTGGTCGCGGCATCGCGGCGACGGCCACCCGAGGCGATGTAGCCCTGGGCCGACTCGATGATGCGACGCGCACCGTCGGCACCGCCGATGCCGGGCAAACCGGCGAGCTCCTCGATCGCGGCGCGCGCGAGCTCGGTGACCGACCGCCAGCCGAGCTTGAACAGGGTCTCGCCGATGTTGGTGTCGAATCCGGCACCGTCGATCGCGGCGACGATCTGCTCCTTCGCGCGGCGCTCGAGCTCGTAGATCTTGGACTCCGAGTGGATGTCGATCCGCCAGCCGGTCAGCTGCGACGCGAGCCGAACGTTCTGACCCTTCTTGCCGATCGCGAGCGAGAGCTTGTCGTCCGGGACGATCAGCTCCATGCGATGGCCCTCGGCATCGATGATCACGCGCGACACCTCGGCGGGCGCGATCGCGTTGCACACGAAGCGAGCCGGGTCGTCGTCGTACGGCACGATGTCGATCTTCTCGCCGCGCAACTCCTGCACGACGGCCTGGACGCGGCTGCCCTTCATGCCGACGCACGCGCCGACCGGGTCGACGTCGCGGTCGCGAGACGACACGGCGATCTTCGCGCGGGCGCCCGGCTCGCGAGCCGAGCTCTCGATCCGGACGATCTTCTCGTAGATCTCGGGGACCTCCTGCTCGAACAGCTTCTCGAGCAGGCCCTTGTGCGTGCGCGACAGGATCACCTGCGGGCCGCGCGCGTTGCGATCGATGTCGAGACAGTACGCCTTGATCGAATCACCGACGCGGTAGCTCTCGCGCGGCACCTGCTCGCGCATCGGCAGCACGGACTCGGCCTTGCCGATGTCGACCACCAGGGCACCGCGCTCGAACCGGCGGACAATGCCGGAGATGATCTCGCCCTTGCGGTCCTTGAACTCGTTATAGACGTTGTCGCGCTCGGCCTCGCGGACGCGCTGGTAGATGACCTGCTTGGCCGTCTGCGCCGCGATCCGGCCGAACTTCTTGCTCGCGTTCTTGAGATCGATCAGCAGACCGAACTTCTCGTCCTGCTCGCGAGCACGGTCGTCGTCCTCGGCGCGGTAGAACACCTGGAACAGCAGCTCGTCGCCGAGCTCGGCCTCGAGCCCCGCCTTGTGGGCCTGCTCGACCGTGATCTCGCGGCCCTCGATGGCGTCATCTTCCTCGACGACGTTCACGATCAGGAACAGGTCGACAGACCCGGTCTCGGGGTTGAACTTCGCTTCCATCTCGCGGTTCATCCCGAACGTCCGCTTCGCGGCCGTCAGGATGGCTTGCTCGAGCGCGTTTATGAGCACGCCCTTGTCGATGTTCTTGTCCCGGCCTACCTGCTCGAGGACCATGTCCAGCTTGGCTTCCATAGCGAGCTCCGTGTTCTCTCAGTGCTTCGTTTTCAGCGACGGGCGGTGGCCCGGCTTGGTCGGTTTTGGAGGCGGCGCGCCGACCCCACTCTTGCCGCGCATGACGGCGTCCCAGTCCGGTACGAGCTTGGCCGTGTCGATGTCGTCGAGCGGCAGCAAGAACCGCTGCCCGTCGACGTCGATCGCGACCTGATCTCCCTCCATCCCGCGCAGCGTGCCGCGGAAGTTGCGCCGATCAGCGCCCTCGGTCGGGATCCCGCGCTCGAGCTGGATCTTGACGTTGCTACCGGCGAAGTGTGCGAAGTGACTGGGCGTCCGCAGTGGGCGGTCGATGCCCGGGGATGACACCTCGAGGCTGAACATCTGCGGGATCGGATCCTCGACGTCGAGCACCGCGGACAGCTCGCGCGACACCGTCTCGCAGTCGTTCAGATCGACCCGGTCCGCCGGGACTTCCTGGACGTCGCCGACCCGGGCCTCGAGCGGCAGGTCGATACAGACCCGCAACACCCAGCCGCCCTGCTCGAGCAGAAAGCGCAGATCCACGAGCTCGTAGCCGGCTGCGATGCAGACCGGCTCGACGATCGAGATCAGGCGTTCTTGCTGGGGATTCTTGGACATGGGGCGAAAAAAAAGGTGGCCGAATGGCCACCCCACCGCGATGCGATAAAGCTGGCCGTTGGGTACCACCAGCCCCGGCCGGGGGCAAGTGCCTTCGTGGCGTGGTACGACCGCCGGGATGACGTGGCAGTTGCGAGTCGGGGCGGTGCAGATGTGCTCGACCGCCGATCTGCACGCGAATCTGGAGATCTGCCGGGCGCTCGTCGGGCGCGCGGTGTCCGAGGGTGCGCGGCTGGTCGTCCTGCCCGAGTGCTTCTCGTTCCTCGGGCGGACCGAGCGCGACAAGCTCGCGATCGCGGAGCGCTTGGATCACGGTGGGCCGATCCTCGGGCTGCTGCGCGAGCTCGCGACCTCGCACGGGATCTGGCTGGTCGGTGGCGGCACGCCCGAACCGGTCGAGGGCGACCCCGAGCGCACGTACAACACTGCGATCGTCGTCGACCCCGCAGGTGCGGTCGTCGCGCACTACCGCAAGATCCACCTGTTCGACGTCGACATCCCGGGCGGCGCCACGCTCCGCGAGTCGGACGCGACCCGCGCCGGTGACGAGTGCGTCGTCGTCGAGATCGACGGCGCGCGCGTCGGGCTCTCGATCTGTTACGACGTGCGGTTCCCCGAGCTGTATCGCCGCCTGGTCAAGACGCATGGCGCGGACGTCGTGCTGGTCCCGGCCGCGTTCACCGCGCACACGGGGGAGGCGCACTGGCACCTCCTGCTGCGCGCCCGCGCGGTCGAGAATCAGACCTGGGTCGTCGCGCCAGCCCAGTGGGGCCGCCATAACGAGCGCCGCGAGAGCTACGGGCACTCGATCGTGGTCGATCCGTGGGGCACGGTGGTCGCCGAGCGCGCCGAGGGCGACGGCGTCATCGTCGCGACCCTCGACGGCGACGCGGTCGCCCGCCGGCGGTCCCAGATGCCCTGCCTCGATCACGCCATCCTGTGGAAGTAGCGATCCCCCGCGGCATGTAGAATCGCCGGAGATGGAGAACCGGCCATGCCGATGAGAACGACCCTGCAGATGGTGAGCGCGAAGGAGATCGTCCTGCTCCGGAAGACGCCGTCCGGCATCAGCAAGCTGAACAAGCCGCATGCCGAGTCGTTCAGCACCTACTACTTCGCGACGATCAACTGGTTCCTGCTCGGCACCCCGAGTCCCGAGCGCGCCGGAAATCCGATCGCCGCCGCGCTCCAGGGCTACGAGACGATCGCGACCACCAGCCTCGAGAACGGCGAGTTCCAGCTGGTCGGGCTCGATCAGATCCCGGACATCGCCACCGCGCTCGAGAAGGTCGATCTGATGAAGGTTCGCAAGGACGTCGACGCGGCGGATGCGGCGGCCCTCGCCGAGGCCGAGGTCGGCGACTTCGAGCTACTCGCCGACGAGGACTCGCCCGCCGCGACGATCGTCACCGACGTCAAGCAGCTGACCCAGTTCTATCGCAACGCCGCCGCGAAGCACCTCGGCGTCGTGCTGTACACGACCTGACCAAAATCCGTGCGCCTGGTGCGCCTGAAGTTGTGCGCGTTTTAAAAAGCCGGTGCGACTGAATTTGTGCGCGATCTGCGCAAAACTGTCCGGAAAGCGGACAGCTGATGACGTAAGGCCTGAGACCCACGTCGAGGTCGACCACAGACGTATGGCGCCAATGTCGTGGCGTCCAGCCGGCGGACGAAAATAGCCGGGCGCCCGATCGAAATACTCGCGCTCTCGAACGGCACCGATTCCTTTTGATGGTCGTCGCGGTCTACACGCGCATGACCATTCCCACCACGATGCGCGCCCTCCAGCAGACCTCGCTGGAGGGGCCGAAGGACCTTCGTCTCGTCAACGCTGCACCGGTTCCGGTGCCTCGACGCGGCGAGGTTCTGATTCGCGTCATTGCCGCCGGCGTTAACTTCGTGGATATCTCGCGAGCGCGCGGAACGTTCGGCAACAATCCGCAGCCACCGTTCGTCGCGGGTTTCGAAGCCGCTGGTGAAGTCGTCGCGGTCGGCGAAGGAGTCACGAACCCTGCGCGAGGAGCGTGCGTCATCGGTGCCGGACCAGGCGCGTTCGCCGAGTACATGGTCGTTCCCGCAGCCGCAGCGATGCCAGTGCCGACCGGCTGGACCGCCGAGCAGGCGTTGGGTCTCGTCGTCAATTGGCCCACCGCACTGGCCGCGATCAAGCTGGGTCGCCTCGCCGGCGGCGACGAGACCGTGCTGATCCATGCGGCAGCGGGTGCGACGGGTCAGGCCGCGGTGAAACTCGCGAAGCATCATGGTGCGCGCGTGATCGCGACAGCGTCACCGAGCAAACACGACAGCGTCCGCGCAGCAGGCGCCGATCATGTCGTCGACTCTCGCGATCCACAGCTCGCCGCCGCAGTCCTCGAGCTCACCGGCGGTCGCGGGGCAGATCTCGTGCTCGAGTCCGCTGGCGGCGCAACGTTTGGCGCCAGCCTCGCGGCGACCAAGCGCGTCACCGGTCGCGTCGTCGTGTTTGGCTTGGCCGGCGGCGATGCCTCGATCAGCAACTGGGATCTGGTCTACAAGCACCAGGTTCAGATCATCGGCTTCAACCTCGGCGTGCTGATCCAGGCAGCGCCGCAGATCTTCGGGGAGATCATGGGCGAGCTCGGTGCGCTGATCGCGGCCGGTGTTGTCGCGCCAGCGCGCGTGAAGGCCTACGCGTTGGTGGACGGACCGAAGGTGCTCGTCGATCTCGAGAACCGCGAGACCATCGGCAAGCTCGCGTTGATACCATGACGGCTGGATGAGCGACGACCAGGACCGCTTCACTGCGGAGACCCAACGCTGTCGTCGAGAGCTGTTGGCGTATTGCTACCGCATTGTCGGTTCGGCGAGCGACGCCGAGGACCTGGTGCAGGAGACATACCTTCGAGCATGGCGGTCCTATGCCAGCTTCGAACGCCGCGCATCGGTTCGGTCCTGGCTCTACAAGATCGCGACCAACGTATGTTTGACGGCATTGCAGGCGCGGCGGATCCGCGTGTTGCCGTCGGGGCTCGCAGCTCCATCCGACGGCGATCGTCCACCGACGCAGATCGCTGCTGATGTCGCGTGGCTCGAACCATTACCCGATGCGTGGACCACACCGCTCGCCGCCGATCCTTCCGCGGTCGTGATCGGGCGCGAATCGATGCGGCTGGCGCTGATCGCGAGCCTGCAGTATTTGCCCGTACGTCAGCGCGCGATTTTCATCCTGCGCGAGATCCTGGCATTTTCCGCCGACGAGACCGCAGAGGCCCTCGACACCACAGTCGCAGCGGTCAAGAGCGGTCTGCAACGCGTTCGCGCGCGGCTCGACGAGCTGGCTCCCGATCGCGAGGAGCTTCTCGAACCGAGCGATCCACGCGCGCGTGAGCTGCTCGACGGCTACGTCGCGGCGTTCGAACGCTCGGACCCCGCTCTCTTGATTCAAGTCTTGCGCGCCGACGCGACACTCGAAGCGACGCCGTTCCGAGACTGGCAGGCCGGCCGTGCAAACTGCATCCACCTGCTCACCACGTACGTGTTGGGGACGCCGGGCGATTGGAAGATGATCGCCACGACGGCGAACGGCCATCCTGCCGCGACCGTGTATCGCCGAGATGCGGAGGGCGCGATGCGTCCGAACGGCATCGTGGTGCTGGCGGCGACGGCAACCGGCATCTCGCGCGTGATCGCGTTCCATCACGATCCGGCACTGGTCGAGCTGTTCGCGAGAGACAGCAGGTAACGGATCGATTCAAGGTTCTTGGTGGTCGAGGTCGGATCGCGAGTGGTCAGCTTGTCGATCCACGGGTGGGCGGGCCGCCGC
>JBBJLY010000152.1:0-20312 GCA_037720695.1 Kofleriaceae bacterium
CGAGGAAACACCGCTTGCCGGCTCAACCGAGTCTCGCCCCGCCCTGCTACGAGCGCAACCTGAACCGCTGGACCTTGCCGGTCGCGGTCTTCGGAAGCTCCGTCTCGAACACCACCCAGCGCGGATACTTGTGCTTCGACAGCCGCGTCTGGACGTGCGCCTTGAGCTCCGCCGCGAGCGCCTGCCGACCCTCCGGCGTGTCGATCCGATCCCGCGCCTCGGGCCGCACGACGACGATCGCCTTCGGCTTGACGAGTCCGCGGTCGTCCCCCGGAATCACCGCGGCGACCGAGACGCAGTCGTGGCCGAGCAGGCAGTCCTCGACCTCGCGCGGCGCGACGAAGATGCCGCCGACCTTGAACAGATCGTCGGCCCGCCCGCTGAACCACAGGTAGCCGCGCTCGTCGATGTGGAACAGATCGCCGGTCCGGCACCAGTGGCCATGGAACGTCTTCCAGCTCTTGTCGCGATCCTGGAAGTAGCCGTGCGCGACGCTGTCGCCCTTGACCCACAGCACGCCGATCTCGCCCGGCGGCAGCGGTTCGGCGCCCGCGCCCTCGGCATCCTCGGGCAGGATCTTGAGCGTGTAGCCCTCGACCGCGCGTCCGAGCGATCCAGGCATGATATCGCCCGGGCGATTCGTGCAGTAGATGTGAAACATCTCGGCCGAGCCGATGCCGTCGTAGACCTCGGCACCGAACCGCTCGCTGAACCGCCGCATCAGCGGTTCGGGGAGCGCCTCGCCGGCAGACAGGTGAAAGCGCACGGTCGACAGATCGAGTCCGGGCTCACCGCGCGCGCGGCGCTCGTCATCGAGATCGAGCAGCTTGCCGAGCATGGTCGGGACATTGGTGACGATCGTCGCGCGATATCGGGTGATCGCGGCGGCCACCGACTCCGCCGTCGGGCGCTCGCTGAACAGCCCGACGGTCGCACCGACGGCGAACGGGAACCACAGATTCGTCCCGGTCGCGTAGCCGAAGAACAGCCGCGGCACGCTGACCGCGACGTCGTCCTCCCGATAGCCGATGGTCTGTTTCGCGTAGGCCTCCGTATTGAACGCGAAGTCGCGGTGGCTGTGCATCGCGGCCTTTGCGCGGCCGGTCGAGCCCGACGTGAACAGCCAGATCGCCGGATCGTCGCGACGCAGGGGAGGAAGCGGACTCGCGAGCTCGCGGCCGCTTGCGATCGCCTGATCGAGCGACTCGATCCGGGTCGTGATCCGGGTCGTCGCGCCCGCCAGGCTGGCCGGCGTCGGGACCGTCACCTCCGGATCGTCTCCCGTCGCGGCATCCGGCGACAGCAGGATCGCCTTGACCAGGGGCAGCTCGGCGAGCCGCGGTCCGAGCGCGATCGCGACCGCCGGCGTCGTGATCACGCACGCCGCCCGCACGTAGTCGATGACGTACGCGAGGTCCTCGATCGGCGCGATCGGGTTGCCCATCGTCAGCACGCCGCCGGCAGCGAGCGTGCCGAAGATGCCCCACGCGAAGGCCGGCGTATCCGGCAGCACGATGTAGACACGATCCTCCGGCCCGAGGCCGGCATCGACGAGGTACCGCGCGAGCGCCCGCGAGCGCTCCGCAACCTCGGCGTAGGTCCACGCGAGGTCGCCGAAGCGCAGCGCGATGTTATCGCCCTTGCCGTCGGCCAGCCGATCGAACAACCAGTAGTCGGCGAGGTTGAACTGCTCGGGGAAGATCATGTGGGCTCTCGGCGGGACAAGGCGCGCCCGATGATCGTGCGCTGGATCTCACTCGTGCCTTCATAGATCCGCAGCGGGCGGATCGCGCGGTACAGGTGCTCGACGATCGCGCCGGCCATCACCCCGCGGCCGCCGAACAGCTGGACTGCGCGGTCGATCACGCGCTGGGCCGCCTCGGTCGCGCCGAGCTTCGCGATCGAGACCTCGGTGGTCACGCGTGCGGACGTGGTGTCCTTCGCGTATGCCGCGCGCAGCACCAGCAAGCGGGCGGTGTCGAGGTCGAGCACCATGTCCGCGAGGTGTGCCTGGACGAGCGGCTGCTCCGACAGCGGCTTGCCGAATTGCTTGCGCACGGTGACGAATGCCAGCGTCTCGTCGAGCGCCCGGCGCGCCATGCCGACCGCGGCGGCACCGACCGTGACCCGGAACGCGTCGAGCGTCGCCAGCGCGAGCTTCATCCCCTGCCCGTCCTCACCGATCCTCGCGCTCGCCGGGATGGTCACGCCCCGCAGCTCCAGCGCGCCGATCGGGTGCGGCGAGATCGCGGTGAGCGGGCGGATCGTGACGCCCGGCGTGTCGAGTGGGACCCAGAACGCGGTCAATCCGGCGCCGGCACGCGACGGATCCGTCGTCGCGATCACGGTCGCGTGGTCGGCGATCCCGAGGTTCGAGATGAACAGCTTGTCGCCGTCGAGCCGGAAGCCGTCCGCAGTCGGCGTGGCGCGAGTCGCGATCGCGGCGACATCGCTTCCGGCCTCGGGCTCGGTCAGCGCGAACGCGGCGATCCCGACACCGCGCGCGAACGAGAGCAGGTGCTGGCGCTGCTCGACGCTCCCCGCGAGCGCGATCGGGTGCGTGCCGAGCCCCTGGACCGCGAAGATCGAATCCGCGCGCGCCGACACGTAACCGAACATCTCGCGCGCGAGGCACAGCCCGCGGGTGTCGAGCTTCGGGGCACCGGCGCCGGTCGGCACCACGAGCTCGAACAGCCCCAGCTGGGCCAGCGCGTCCGCGGCTGCGCGATCGCGCATCCGATCGTCGCCGCCCGTGACCAGCGTCTCGACCTCGGCCAGCCGCGGCGCGGCCGCACGCAGCCGATCGGCAACCGCGCCGTGCGCGGCGTCGAAGAACATCGGCAGGTCGTCGCTCGACAGCCGCACCGCTACTCCGGTGCTCCGCGGAAGCGCGCCGGCCTGCGCTCCTTGAACGACGCGTGCGCCTCGGCGAAATCCGGATGCTGCATGCACAGCGCCTGGGCCTGGGCTTCGGCTTCGATCGCCTCGGCGAGCCCCATCGTATGCTCGCTCTCGAGCATCTGCTTGGTCATCGCGTGGGCGAACGCGGGCCCGCGCGCGAGCCGCGCCGCCCACGCCTGCGCGAGTGCGACGCAGGTTGTCCCGCTGGTAGTGATCCGATTGATGAGGCCGATCTCGAGCGCACGCACGGCGTTGATCTTGTCGCCGAACAACAGCAGCTCGGACGCGTGACCGAGCCCGACGATCCGCGGCAGCAGATAGGTGATGCCCATGTCGGCACCGCACAGCCCGACGTCGGGGAAGATGAAGCCGAACCGCGCGTCCGCGGATGCGACGCGAAGATCTGACGCACACGCGATCACCGCACCCGCGCCGACCGCGACGCCGTTGACAGCCGCGATGATCGGGCGTCGGCACCGCCGCATCGCCGCGATCAGCCGCCCGGTCGTGCGCGTGAACGCGAGCAAGGCCGGCGTGTCGCGCCCGAGCAAGTGCTTGATGATGTCGTCCTGATCGCCGCCCGAGCAGAAGCCCGAGCCCCGCCCGGTGATCACGACCGCCCGAACATCGTCGTACTGGTCGAGCTGCTCGAAGGTCTCGGCGAGCTCGCGGTAGACCTCGAACGTCAAGGCGTTCTTGCGGGTCGGGCGATCCAGCGTGAGGGTGGCGACCCCGCCCGCGAGTGCGGACGCGAACGACTTGGACTCGATCACGGCTCCGCTCCGAGGTACGCCACGGACTCGATCTCGACCAGCGCGCCCGGCTCGACGAGCGCCGTGACGCCGACGAGCGCCATCGCCGGATAGTGATGTCCCATGCGCTCGCGCCACACCGGCCCGAGATCGTGGCGCGCGTCGCGATACGCGGCGATGTCCGTCACGTACACCGTCATCGCAGCGATGTCCGACGGCACGCCACCCGCGGCGCGCACGACCGCGAGCACGTTGCTGAGTGTCTGGGCGAACTGCGCGACCATCCCGGTCGCGAGCTCGCCACTCGCGTTCCAGCCGATCTGACCGCCGACATGGAGCGCCGGACCGCTGCCGACCCGACCGTTTGCGTAGCCCTTGGGCGTCGGCCATTCGGGAACTTCGATCTCGTTCGTGCTCATTTCAATACCGCTCCTCCGTCGATGACGATCGTCTGCCCGTGAATGCCACGCGCGGCCTCCGCACACAGCATCAGCGCCGTGTGCGCGACCTCCGGTGGCGTGATCATCCGCCGCTGCGGGCTCATCTGCGCGAGCGACGCCCGCGCCTCCTCGAGCGAGCGCCCGGTCTTGGCCGCGATCCGCGTCACCGCCTCGTCGGACATCGCGGTCTCGACCCAGCCGGGACACAGCGCGTTGATCGTGACGTTGGTCCGTGCGAGGTCGATCGCGAGCGCGCGGGTCATCCCGACCAGCGCGTGCTTCGCGGCACAGTACGCGGTCGAGTAGCCGTAGCCGGAGACGCCAGCGTTGGACGCGATGTTGACGACCCGACCCCAGCCCGCCTTGATCATGCCGGGCACGATCGCGCGCGTGACGCGGAACGGCGAGGTCACGTCGAGCTCGAGGATGCGGTCCCAGAGCTCGTCGGTCGTACGCCCAGCGACGCTCTCGGCGCTACCAGCGTTGTTGACCAGCACGTCGATGTGGCCGACATCGGCGAGCATGCGGTCCGTCGACGCGCGATCGAGCAGGTCCGCCTGCAGTGCCACGCCACCGATCTCCTTCGCGACCTCGTCGATCTCTGACTTCGTGCGGCCACACACGACGACCCGCGCGCCGGCGCCCGCGAGCGTACGAGCGATCGCCGCACCGATCCCGCGACCGCCTCCGGTGACCAGCGCCAGCTTCCCGGCGAGGATGCCTTGCATCCTCGGACCATAAGTCACCCGCGCCACGCTTGAAAGCGGCGCGCGTACGCTCGTCCCGCCGCGGCTACGGCTAGAGTCGTGGTCCATGCACCTCGCCGACCTCGATGCCACGGCATCCGCCGAGCTCGTGCGGACCGGAGACATCACGCCACGCGAGCTGGTCGACCAGGCGATCGCCCGGATCGAGCGCCACAACGACGACCTTGGTGCCGTGATCGTGCCGCTCTACGACGAGGCCCGCGCGCAGGCTGATCTGGCACCGCACGGGCCGTTTCGCGGCGTGCCGATCCTCGTCAAGGACATCTGCGCCACCGTCGGGGGGGCACTCCACACCGCCGGCCTCCTGCCGCTGAAGCGGGCCAACCATCACGTCCCGCACGACAGCCACCTGGTCGCGGCGTTGCGCCGCGCGGGGTTCGTGATCGTCGGCAAGACCAACACGTCCGAGCTCGGGATCCTGCCCTCGTGCGAGCCACCGGCGTGGCCGCCGAGTCGCAACCCGTACGATCGCACGCGCACCACGGGCGGCTCGAGCGGCGGCTCGGCGGGCGCGGTCGCCGCGGGCCTCGTGCCCGTCGCACACGCCAACGATGGCGGCGGATCGATCCGGATCCCCGCGAGCTGCTGCGGATTGTTCGGCTTGAAGCCGAGCCGCGGCCGGGTGTCGTTCGCGCCCGATCTCGGCGACGTCAACGGCGGCCTGGTCAACGAGCTGGTGGTGTCTCGCTCGGTGCGCGACTCGGCCGCGATCCTCGATACCCTGCTCGGCCTGCAGCCCGGTGACCCCTATGCAGCGCCGACGCAGCTCGTACCGTATCTGTCCGAGCTCGCCGTCCCGCCGAGGCCACTCAAGATCGGGTTCGCGACCCGTCACATCGGTTCGGGTCCCGAGCCCGGCCTCGTCGAATCGCATCCCGACTGCGTCGCCGCGGTCCACCACGCCGCGAAGCTGCTCGCGTCGCTCGGCCACCACGTCGAGCCCGTCGAGATCCCCGCGCTGCACGATCCCGAATGGGTGCCGCGCTTCCTCTCGATCTGGGTGGTCGGCGTCGCGATGGATCTCGATCAGGCAGCGCGTGATCTCGGACGCGACAGTGGTCGCGACATCGAACCCCACGAGATCGAGCGCCTGACCTACGCGCTGGGCACGCTTGGCCGCATGATCTCCGGCCCCGCCTATGCCGAGGCGTGGCGATGGCTGCATCGCCAGTCGCGCAGGATCGCGGAGTACTGGACGCATCATGATCTGTGGCTGACCCCGACCGTGACCGAGCCCCCGCCCGCGCTCGGGACGTTCCAGTCGCCCGATGACGATCCGCTCGCCGGGATCTTTCGCGCCGCCGACTTCGCGCCCTTCACCGCGCCGTTCAACGCGACCGGCCAGCCGGCGTGCTCGATCCCACTGTACCGCAATGTCGCAGGGCTCCCGATCGGCGTTCAGCTCGTCGGCGCGTACGGGCGCGAGGATGTCTTGCTCCGGATCGCCGCGCAGCTCGAGGCCGCGCAGCCGTTCGTCCACGCAGCGACGGTGGTACGCTAAGCCGTGGAGTCGCGACTGCAACGCGTGCTGGTGATCGACGACCACGAGGACACGCTAGGCCTGGTGGCGCTCGTGCTCAACGGCGCCGGCTTCGAGGTTCGCACGTCGAGCCACGTGGATGAGATCGCCGCGAGCTTCGGCGACTGGCAGCCGGACGTGATCCTGACGGACGTCAGCATGCCCGGCACCTCCGGCGTCGAGCTGTGCCGGTTGCTGAAGGCAACATACGACACGGCCCACGTCCCGGTCGTGCTGTTCTCGTCGCTGCCGAACGAGCAGCTCGAGGCGTTGGCACGGACCTGCGAGGCTGACGGCTTCCTGTCGAAGAACGCGCTCGCGCAGCTGCCCCGCGAGCTCGCGCTGCTGCTCGACACGATGATGCTATGAGCTAGGGCGGCTCCAGCGCACGCGGAACCGGCAGGCGTCGTCCCCGCGAGACTCGCAGGTCTCGTGCTCGACCGCCGGTTCGGCACCGCCGGATAACACGACGAGCTGCTCGAGCATGCCGAGCGTCCAGGCGCAGAGCTGTACCTCGCGGGGCGTCCCCGTCAGCCGCACCATCGCCTCCGTCCCCAGCACGGGCATCGAGCTGATCGCGCCCCAGCTGTGATAGCGGCCCCACACGTTGCGGATCGCAGACAGCGTCCGCTCCGGCATCAGCGTGGTGGGGCTCGCCGGAAAGAACCGGCGAAACGAGATCCGCACGCTCGCCCGCGCGACCTCCCGCGCCAGGCGTTCGGGCTCGAGGTCGAGGTGTTGGGGTGCGAGCGCCAGCACGCGGGCGAACATCGCCGTCGGAAGCCACGCGAGGGGCGCGGTATCGATCAGGACGCGTGCGAGCTCGGGATCCTCGCCACCGATCGCATCCTGGAACCGTGCCGTGCCACGCACCCCGAGCACGCGCGTCACCGAGCGGAACACCACGCCGCGGGTCTGCCCCGTCTTGCTCTCCAGCCGTGGCACGGGCTCCCCGGTGTTGCCGGTGCGGACGCGCGGCAACGGCGCGACGACGGACAGCGCACTGGCGAGCGCGCGGGCGAGCTCACCGGCGGACGCGGGGCGGCGCGCCGGGTCGCGATCCAGCGCTGCGAGGATGATCGCATCGGCCGGCGCGAGTGCGGGCAGATGGAACGACGGTGGCGCGGGTGGTTGCGCGGCGGTCTGGCGCGCGATGATCTCGACCGCCTCGCCGTCGCCGAACGGCTCGACCAGGGTCAGGATCGCGTAGGCGGTGGCGGCCAGACCGTAGACGTCCGAGCGCGCAGTCGCCTCGGCACCGCCGAGCACCTCGGGTGCGATGTAGCCGGGTGTGCCCGCGATCGCAACCGCCTCGCCTGCGCGATGCGCGATGCCGACGTCGATCAGGACGCCGCGACCGCGGAACGGATCGCGGATCACGTTCGCCGGCTTGACGTCGCGATGGATGATGCCGTGCTCGTGTAGCGCGTCGAGCGCCGAGGCGACCTCCTCGATCACCGCGATGCTGACCGCCTGGGCAGGGCGCGTGCCCTCGCCTTTATGCCGCACGATCGCCTCCTGGAGCGCTTCACCTTCGATCAGCTCCATCACGAAGTACGAATCGCCGCCGCCCTGTCCGAAGTGATAGATCTGGACGAGGTTCGGGTGCTGGATGCGGGCGAGCAGCGACGCCTCGGTGCGCAACCGCTGGATGAACTCGCGATCTTCGACCAGATCCGGACGCAGCATCTTGATCGCGACGGCACGCTCGAGCGCGAGATCCTCTGCGCGGTAGACGATCCCCATCGCTCCGCGACTGATCTCGTGACGCAGCCGGTACGTCCCGGCGACGGTGACCGGCGGCTGCTCGGCAAGGTCGGGCTGCAGCACCGGCGGGAGATCGGGCGTGACCTCCGCGATCGCGAGGCCCCTGGTCGGCGCGAGCTTTGCGGCGGCGGCCGCGCGCGCGACCATGTGACTCGGATCTTCGTTCGGTTGCAGGCTGGCGATGCCGACCGAGACCGGGATCGCGACGTCCTCGCCGTTGGTGAGACGGATCGGGCGCGCAGCGAGCGCGGCCTGCAACACCTCGGCGATGTGCTGTGCGCCATCTTGGGTGGCGTCCTCGAGCAACACCAGCGTCTTGTCGCCGGACCAGCGACCCACCAGATCCTCGAGCCTGACCGTCGCGCGCACGGCATCGGCGACCCGTTGCAGCATCAGGTCGCCGACCTTGAGCCCGTAGCGGGTGTTGATGCTGCGCAGGTCGACGTCGAGGACGAGTGCGGTCAGCGCTTGCTTCGCGCGGACCGTCGCGGAGGCGCGCGTCGTCATCAGCTGCAGCATCGCGACGTGATTCCAGATCCCGACCAGCGGATCGAGCCCGGGACCACTCAGCCGCCGGGCGAGCTCGTCGGCCGTCCGGTCGTGGACCCCGCGCCAGCCGAGCTCGGCACCGAGTCGCACCGCAAGCGCCTGCAGCATCGCGCGATCCTCGCGCGAGAAGATCCGGGGCGCGGAGGTCACGAGTCCGAGCAGGCCGTGGCTCTTGAGCGGCACCGCGAGGTAGCTCTCGCAACGCGCGGCGTCGCCGGCCATCAGCGCGATCAGCGTGGCGGTCGACGTGACCGCCATCCGGCACCGCTCGAGGTGATCCCAGGTGCTCGCCTCGGATGTCTGCCCCCCGCCAACATCACCGCGGATCGAGATCACGCAGCGGTCGACGCCGAACGCCTTTGCGATGTGATGCGCGCTCGACTCCAGCGCATCCTCGACCGGTCCGGTCAGCAGTGACAGCCCGAGCACGAGCCCGAGTCGCGGCGCGACCGGGACCGGCGCGCGCGTCAGCTCCAGGGCGTGAAGGAGCGACGCCTCGAACACGACGACGTGCGCGCCCGGTGGCGGAGACTCGGTGGCATCGCGGAGCACGAGGATGGCGCTCGCCGGCGATTTTGCGACCTGGCGCAAAACGGTGTCGGCATCCTGGTGCTCGCGATCGACCACGACCGCACACGGCGCACACGCCTCGAGCACCATCCCGAGCTGACCGGAGCTGTCGACGACCACCGAGTCACAGCCGCCGACCACGCCCGCTCGCGCGACGCGGTTCTGGAGGTTCGCATCGGCGCTCAGCACGGCGAACCCACCCTTCCGGATCATACGTGTGACGGCTGGCATGATGGCAAACGCCCGCACTCGGGCGCCCTGAGCCATAGCTGAGCACGTTCGGTCACGTCCGATCGGGATCGAGCTGCGATTCCGCAACCCGTACCTGAACGGGTGTACCGAGGCTCCGTGAGCACGGCCCGCAGCTTGTCCCCAAAGGGCGACGCTCGACCCAGAGGAGTGGGTCGAAGATGCGGACGACCGCGCGAAGCTGGTAGGAAGCCGTGAGTAAGTGCCCTGGGGTCACGTCCGTGCGCTACGCGATCTCCTTGCGGATGCTCTCGATCACCTCGGCGTAGCTCGTGCTCTCGACGACCTCCGCCATCTCGGCGGTGTAGCGCGAGACCAGGTCCTCGCGTCCGCGCGCCAACGCATCGCGCCGCGCGTTGTGCAGCGTGAGGAACGCGCGCTCCGCGTTGACGAAGTACTGCACCATCGCGATCACGACGCGCGCCGTCGACGTCGTGACCGAGCGCGACGCATCCGTGAACGAGAAGTGCTTGTGCTCGCTGTTCGCGACATCGAGCGTGACCCGTGCGACGGCGTCGACGCCGGCCTTGACCTGCTTGCTCTCCATGTCCGCCGACACGCGGAATCCGGTGAGCTGGATCGACTTCAACGACTGGTACTCGCGCGCATAGCGATCGAGCAACGCGACATAGAGCGCGTCGACCACGCCGACCCCCTTGCCCTCGACATCGATCGATAGCTCGCCCTCGAGCACCGCCACCTTGACCAGGCTCTGCGAGTCGAGCTCCTCGATCGTCAAGCGGGACAGCTTGAGCTCGAGAAAGTTCGCGCCGAGGACGCGGCGGATCAGCGGCTCATGCTCCAGCGGGGTGGCGGTCACGGACCGAAACATAGCCTGGCTCGGCCACGCTGCCTCGTGATCGTGAGGATCCCCGCGCCGACTCCGGACTGGCGGCGTCAGACGGGTGCGGCATAGTGCGGCCGTGTCTGCCCTGGTCCAGCTCAAGCGCCACGTGACGCGTCTGCGGGGCTGCGGAGACTGCCCGAACATGATCGGCCCGGTGGTGACCGGCAACGCGGTGATGTCGCCGGTGATGCTGATCGGGCAGGCTCCCGGCGTCCGCGAGGGCCCCGCCGGCAGGCCGTTCGCGTGGACCGCCGGCAAGACCTTGTTCCAGTGGTTTGCCGGCCTCGGCCTCGACGAGGCCACGTTTCGCGAGCGCGTGTACATGGCCGCGGTGTGTCGTTGCTTCCCTGGCAAGGCCACCGGCGGAGGTGATCGCGTGCCCTCTCCCGACGAGGTCAAGCAGTGCAGCCGCCACCTCCAGGCCGAGGTCCAGATCCTGCGGCCGCGGCTCGTCATCCCGGTCGGCAAGCTCGCGATCATGCAGCTCGCGCCAGACATCGAAAAGCTGACCGAGATCGTCGGCTCCAAGCAACGCGCGGCGCTCGGCGGGATCGCGTTCGACGTGATCGCGCTGCCGCATCCATCTGGCGCGTCCACCTGGCACCGCACCGAGCCTGGCAAGACCTTGCTCGCAGGTGCACTCGGCATGATCGCGCAGCACGAGGCGTTTCAATCCGTGCTGACGCCGCCCGATCGGCTCGCGCAGATGTTATCGCTACGCGCGTGACCACCGCTGCTGATCTGCTCGCCGAGCTCGTCGCGTTCCCGACCCAGCAAGCCGGTGCCGACGGCATTTCCGGTGATGAGCTCGCGATGTGCGAGCACCTCGCTCCGCTGTTGCGCGCGCGTGGCGCCGACGAGGTGGTCGTCGAGACCGCACCGCGCAGCGCCGGTGGTCAGGGCGCCTACGTGTTCGCGCGCTGGGGCACGCCTCGTCGCGTGATCAACGCGCACGTCGACACCGTTCCGGCGAACGCCGGCTGGTCGCGCGATCCGTGGCAGCCGCACATCGCCGATGGGCGGCTGTACGGGCTCGGCTCCGCCGATACCAAGGGCGCGATCGCCGCCACGCTGATCGCGCTCGAGGCGAACCCGCCGCGCGATGTCGGTGTGCTGTTCTCCGGCGACGAGGAGCACGGCAGCGGCGTGATGCGCGTGTTCCTCGAGTCACCGCACGCGCGCGACATCCGCGAGGCGATCGTGTGCGAGCCGACGAAGCGCGTCGCCGGCATCGCGCATCGCGGCGTGCTCGGCCAGCGCGCGACGCTGCTCGGCCCGGGCGGCCACTCTTCGAAAGCCGATCACCTCCCCAAGCCGCTCGCCGTGCTCGCGCGGCTCGCCGTCGCGCTCGACGATTCGGCGCGCCGGCGGATCATCGAGGGCCCGACGGACATGACCGGCATCTGCATGAACATCGCCGGGTTCTCCGGCGGCGTCGCGTTCAACGTCATCCCGGCGCGCGGCGAGCTCGAGTGGTCGCTGCGTCCCTACCCCGGCTTCGATCGCGAGGAGTGGGACCGCGAGGTCGCATCGCACGTCGTCACGATCGAGCCGGAGATCACGATCGAATCCTCCATCGATCACGTACCGTTCGCGTGCGATGCACTGGCGGAGCTCGCGCGACCGTTCGCCAGCTCGATCGGCCCGCTCGATTTCTGGACCGAGGCCGCGCTGTGGGCCGCGGCGGGCGTCGACGCGATCGTCATCGGGCCCGGCGACATCGCGCAGGCGCACGCGGCAGACGAGTTCGTAACGCTCGACGATCTCGAGTGGGCGGTCGCGCTATTTCGCGCCGCCCTCGCGCGCTAGTTGCTCAGTCCTTGTCGATCGGCTGCTTGGCGGATGGCGGCGCCGGTTCATCGCGGCGCGCCTTCTTCTTGTTGCCCTTGTCGAGATCGTCGAGCGAGATCACCAGCCCCTGCTTCTCGCTGATGTCGGGAACATTCTCGATGAACGAGGACAGATCCTTGATCGAACCCAGGATGCAGCTCTGGACCTTGGGATCCGTGATCGAGCTGTGCTTCACCTGGACGTCGGAGGCGCCGATCACGCCCTCCTTGACGCGGAGCGTGTACTCGACCTCGATCGACTCCTTCGATGGCCCCTTGTTCCAGCACGCCTCCGCCGCATCCATCGCCTCGAGCCGCAACCGGCTCTTCTTGTACTGGAGCTCGGCCTTGGCCTCGGCCTTCGGATCGCCCACCGCATCGGTGATCTCCGTGAAGGTCGCGCCGCTCTTCGGATCTTTCCACTCGCGTGGCTCGCGCGAGGTCATCGGCTTCAGTCCCGACTCGGTCATCACCATCCGGGGCGGCTTGTTCGACGCGACCTGATCCGGCGCCGCGGGAGTGCCGGGCTCGATGTCGATCTTGCCGGACCGGCTCGCCTTCGCAGGGGTGGCGGCGGGCTCCTTGGTCTTGATGACCAGCATCGTGGCGCCGGCGATCACGACCAAGGCGCCGGCTCCCAGAATCCATCGTTGCTTCATGGCTGCCTCCCGGACTTGCAAGCTGGCGTCCTGACCAACAGGCCCTGACATCCGGTGCAAGTGAGGTTACCCGTTATGGGTAGCAGCCCCCGGGGGTGGGGGTGCAGTCTCCGATCATTGGGGACCGGGGCAATCGCTCCCACCCTCGGGGTCTGTCCCCCAAGGGGTTTGGGTGATCCCGGCGCAGTCAAATAGCTGTATTTGCTGAATGTAACACTCGTAACACTCTCGGCATGACGACTGCACAAGACGCTGACATCTTTCCCACCAAATGTCGGAGGCAGCACTCATGAATCCGCGTCTCATCTCTGGTCTCGTCCTTGGAGCTTCTCTACTCGCAGGCGGCGTGGCCACCTCGGCACCCGCCATCGCCACGTTCGAGGGCCACAATGACATGTACGGCGGCGCGCTCTGGCGCAACGACCGCCCGAACAACAATGACCAGCGTGGCGCTGGCGCGGAGCACCAGAAGGTTGTCCGCGTCGGTGACCAGATCCTCGTGGTCGCGACTGCCAGCTACACGAACATCACGCCGCTCATTCCCGGCAAGGGTCTGAGCTCGGCGGAAGCGGGCATCCTGCCGCCGGCAGACGCGGGCGCGGATGGCATCGGCTCGCAGGCGCGCGGCACGCGCATCCAGGGCCTGTGCACCAGCTACAAGATCGACCCCATCGCGGGCCTCGTGAAGACGAACCAGTCGTACTTCACCAACAACGACAGCGATGACTGGCAGAACGCCCACAAGATGGCCGCAGTTGCCATCGACGGTGGCAAGGCCGCTCTCATCAACTACGGATTCGACCCGCCGAACGACGGCCAGAACCGCACCCAGCTTTACGCCAAGGTGCTCGGCCCCGACTGCGCGATCCTGTCTCCCCAGGAGCTGCAGTTCAAGGACAACGACGACGACTACGGTGGAGCCGAGAACCTGCTCACCGCTGACGCCGCGGGCGTCAGCCGCGTGTGCGGAACGTTCATCGGTAACGGCAACGGCAGCGACGACGGTCACTCGTTCTGCAGCACCGCGACGAACACGGGCGGCGCCGGCGCCGCCGCGTACTCGGTGAAGCCGAACTACGAGATCATCACGGAGAACGACGAGGAGCGCACGCGCGCCCAGATCTCGACCACCCCGATCGCGAACCACATCCTCGCGTGCTGGGCCCAGGGCAACAACCAGCCGACCGACAACATCCGCTGCGGTCTCATCAACACCGCGCCGGGCGTCCCCAACGAGCAGCGTCTGGTCTGGCGTCAGCGCGTCGCCACCCGCAACGGCAACATCCAGTACGGCACGCCGGCCCTCGCGCCGATCCTCGGAGCCGATGGCCTGCCCAGCGACAAGTTCATGCTGAGCTACGTCCAGGTCGACACCACGAACCGCAACGGTCGCTACAAGGGTCGCAGCAAGATTTTCTCGCTGCCCATCCAGATCGCGACCACCGGCCTCACCAAGCTCGACGAGCCGCGGACGGACCTGTTCGGTCTCACCGACGGCGCGCACCCCGGTATGACGGTCGGCCTCTACGGTGTCGACAAGCGCCCGGTCGCGTTCCTGTGGTCTGCCACGGTCACCGATGGTGGTCCCGGCCAGGTCAAGATCGTCGGCCTGTCGCCCGAGAGCAAGCTCGAGCCGATTCGCGCGCTCAACTGGGCCAAGGGTAGCAGCGGTGCTCACTCCTCGCTCTGGTACGGCAACAACCCCAACACCCCGCAGGGTCGCTCGTACCCGGTCTCCTCGCTGCTGCTCGACAACGCCGGTTACGGTGTTTCCGGTGGCTTCCAGCCGGAGGTCAAGACCTTCCTCGTCGCCGCGAACGTTCACCCGCTCGCGCACTCGGGTCCGTACAACAACTGCGAAGTGATGCCGAACGCCGACAAGGGCAGCGAGAACGGCCGCTGCGGTGGCAAGAACGCCTTCAGCGTCGCGCTCATCCCGGTCGCCGCGGATCCCGCCTCGACCACGGGCAACCCGAACGACCCGAACAACGAGACTCCGACCGACCCGACTGACCCGGATGGCGAGATCGACGACAACCCGGGCCAGACCCTGAGTGGCTGCTCGACGACCGGCGCGGGCGACTTCGGCGCCCTCCTCATCCTCGGCCTCGGCCTCGTGCTGATTCGCCGCCGCCGCGCCTAGTCCCTCGACGACCACACACCCAAGGAAGCCATTACCCATGCGCAACCAGATGCTACTTGCTGCGGTCGCCAGTGCCCTCATCGGCTGCGTCGGCGGAATCGAAGATGCCACCCCCGACCCGGATCCGGAGCCGGACCCAACCGACACCCCGCGTGACCAGTTCAACAAGCAGGTCATGCCGCTGATGGCCCAGTGCCAGGGCTGCCACACGGGACCCTCGACGCAGACCACCAGCCCCTTCCTCGGCGAGACGATCGGCGCACAGGAAGCGTACTACAACGGCATCGTCGACGACCGCGCAGTCAACGGTGGCTGGGTCCCGACGGCGGCCACGCTGCTGACCAAGGGTCAGCACACCGGCCCGGCCTGGACTGACACGCAGGCCCAGACGATCGCTGCCTGGCTGACGGCCGAGCAGCTGGTTCGTGGAATCGACACCAATCCAGTGCCGCCGACGAACCCCAACACGACCGCGCGCGGCGCGTTCATGCAGTGGGCGCAGTGCCTGAGCGTGTCGGAAGCCGAGTACGAGGCGACGGGCGCCTACCAGATCTCCAACATGCAGACCGAGGTCGGAAACTGCGCGTCCTGCCACGGTGGCGGCCCCGGCGGCTTCCTCGCGATGGGAACCGGCCAGAACCAGCGCAAGGCGATGCTCCTGCACTGGCAGGAGGAGGTCTTCATCCAGGGCGTGTTCGCCGCGAACTTCTCGGCCGCGACCTACACGGTCGGTGCCGCCGAGAACAAGATCTGCAACAAGGGCAACGAGAAGGATAACAACCTCGGCACCCACCCGTCCTTCAACTGCAACCAGGACGGTCTCAACAGGCTGAAGGAGTTCACAACGCAGGTGCAGGCCAAGCTCACCGCGGGTGGGTGTGGAACCCCGCCGGCGTTCAAAGAGCCGACGCCGCTCTGAGCTCCTGAAATCCGACCAACCGAAAGATACGCCACGCCGCTCATTCCGAGCGGCGTTGGTGTTTTCGGCGTTCGGCGTGTCGCCCGAGCCGGACGCACGAGCGGGGGGCACGAAGGCCGAAGGCCCGAGCTTACTTGCTGTTCGACGGCTGCCAGTCGCGACGCAGCACGGGCAGCTCTCCGACCGCCGGCACGTGACCCTTCGTGTACAGGTGAAGCGCGGTGGCGGACAGGGCGTCCTTGCCGAGGAGCAGCCCGCCCGATGACTCCGACTCCTGTTTGAACCGCAGGTTCTTCACGTAGGCCTCGTCGAGGCGCGTCCGTTTCTGGTTGACCAGATCCTTCGAGATGACCAGGTCTCCCGCGACGGGCTCCACCTTGACGCCCTGGCTCTCGAGCAGCTTGCGCAGGTCCCACTCGGGCGGCGCTTTCGGATTGTCGAGGTTCGTCCGTCCAACGGTGCCGAGCTCGTTGCGCTTGATGATGGTCGCCAGCTTGTTATCGACGTAGACGCGGAAGCCACCTCGCAGCGGCGACCCGAAGTACGGGATGCCGAACACCTCCTGGCCGCCGATGAATGGGTTGCTGTGGCGGTCGAGCGTGAGCCGAGGCTTGTCGATGAACACGGAGACCGCGACGTACCGGTCGTAGGCGGTGTTGGTCTTCATGGTGGTCGGCCAGAAGAACCGGGTCTTCGCCAGGTTGTTGCCAACCCAGTCGAACGTGATGCCGTACGCAAACTTGCGGAACCGGTCGCCTGGGATCTCGATCAGCCCCTTCCCGTGAAGGTAGACGTACTTGATCTTCTTGAGGTCGACCCCGATCGCCTGGAGATAATCGGCGAGCCGATAGCGCATCAGCTGGACCTTCTTCGTCTTGGGTCCCTTGTGGCCCGGCAAGAAGTCGAGTCCTTCGACGTCGTCCTTCCACGCAACTGGCAGCCCGACGGGAACTTCCGGATACAGCAGGACGCCTCGAGGCATCCCATCGACGTAGACCCAGCTCTCCTTGAAGGCCTTGAACGCCTGTCCGCCCTTCTCGGTGTCCGACCACTTGTCCCCGTGGATCACGGGATTGCTTCCCGAACCGGAACCGGCCGCGGTGTGATCGAGATCGCCAGGTCTGGGTCGCTGCGAGCCCGACCCAGGCGCAGGTGCAGGTGCAGGCGCGTTACTGCCACTACCGATGCTCGAGCCACCGCCAGTCGCGGAGCCGACGCGATCCTGGTTGACCGAACCGTCCGAGCGATTCCCGCACCCGAGCGCAAGGGCGAGGATCGCGACGAGCTTCGGGACGCGTGATGTCATGGAATCGACCATACGTGGTCCATCGAGGTGGCGCCAATGGGTCTCCAGCCCCTCCCGTGGGACTGCGGTCCCGTCACGAAGCGCACGGATCACGCGAAGCGTCGAGGAAGACTCGCGATCGTCTTCGCTTGTGGTCGGGCCCGAACGTTGCTTACGCTAATCACCATGAAGCGAATCCTTGGACCACTCCTGGCTGGCAGTTTTCTCCTGGCCTGTGGGGTCGGCGACGAGACCCCTCCAATGGGTGACGATGAAGACGAGCGCATCCTATGCGAGGCGACGTTCGCCATGACTGGCACGTTCACCTCGGCGACGACCCTCGATCCGGCTGGCGGCTGCCAGCCGATCGGGACGTGGAACGTGAACGTCGCGCTCGCGGACCAGGGGAACTGTAGTGGAGCGGTCCCGTTCAAGCCGAACTACCAGTACACCGTGAGCCGCAGGACGGCGGACCCGAACGATCCTGACGCGGTCGGCGACATCACCTACGGCGGTCCAACCGGCGACGAGACGGACCTCCAGATCAGCGCCGGTGGCGGTGGCCAGTGCGACGCGAAGTTCACGCACATGAACCCGAACGGCGCGATGGTCAACGAGCTCGCGCTGCGCCCGTGGACAGACGAGCCGTTGAGCGGTGGCACCACGCTGCCGATCAAGGGCGAAGGCACGTACAAGCTGTGGAAAGAACACCCCTGATCGTGGGCGACCACGCCGTCACTCGATCAACGCTATGTTCGGCAGCTCATGAGTAATGTTCCGGCCGGTGACGGCCGCACCCATATCCAGTCGCGCCTGATGCGTGAGTCACTGCAGGACAAGAAGGTCCTGTCGGGGACCGACAGCGACCGCGACTTCCAAATCTTCCCTGACGTCTCGCTGGTCTCGATCGGCGGCCAGAGCATCTTCGACCGCGGCAAGGAAGCGATCCTGCCACTGGTCGACGAGCTGGTGTCGATCAAGAAGGACCGCACACTCAAGATGGTGATCGGCGTCGGTGGCGGCACGCGCGTGCGCCACACGATCTCGATCGCGCTCGACCTCGGACTGCCGGTCGGCGGCGTCGCGCAGCTCGTGGGCGCGATGGAGGAGCTGAACGCGATCTTGCTCAATACCCTCCTCGCGCCGCACGGCTCGATGCCGATGCAGCGCGATCACTTCTGGGATCTCCCGCTGTACTTCGACGCCGGCATCACGCCGATCGCGATCTCGATTCCGCCATACCACCTGTGGGAACCACCCCCGGAGGCGGGCCACTTGCCGATGCACGGCTCGGACTTCGGTATGTTCCAGCTCGCCGAGGTGCTCGGCATGAAGCAGCTGATCTTCGTCAAGGACGAGGACGGGCTGTACGACAAAGATCCCAAGCAGCACGCAGACGCGAAGCTGTTCCGCAACATCACGCTCGAGGAGCTGATGCCTCAGCTGCCGCGCGAGAACATCCTCGACCTCGAGCTGTTCCACGCCTGGAAGAGCGGCAAGAACCTGCGCCGCGTCCAGATCGTCAACGGGCTGGTGCCGGGCAACATCGCCCGCGCCCTCGCCGGCGAGGACGTTGGCACCGTCATCATCAAGGAGAAGCGATGAGCGAGCGCCGCACCATCGGGTCGACGCTCGCCGGCTCTGCCGCCGGCGAGGTCCCGCACCTCGACTACCGGGGCGTCGCCGTGATGCCCGAGGTCAAGGTCGTGAAGATCGGCGGCCAGAGCATCCTCGATCGTGGTCGCGCCGCGCTGTTCCCGATCCTCGACGAGATCGTCGAGGCGCGGAAGGAAGGCATCCAGGTCGTGCTGCTCGCCGGCGGCGGCACACGTGCGCGGCACATCTACTCGATCGCCTCCGAGCTCGAGATCCCGACGGGCATCGTCGCGACGCTCGGCAAGTACATCCCGATGCAGAACGCGCGGATGATCCAGATGCTGCTCGCGAAGCACGGCGGGCTGTACATCCTGCCGGACGACTTCGAGAAGCTGCCGCTGTATCTCCAGATGGGATGCATCCCCGTGATGAGCGGCATGCCGCCGTTCGGCTACTGGGAGAAGCGCGAGGAAGGCAGCCGGATCCCGCCACACCGCACCGACTCGGGCGTATTCCTGTCGGCAGAGTTCCTCGGCGCGCCGCGCGCGATCTTCATCAAGGACGAGGCCGGCCTCTACGACGACGATCCCAAGAACGAGCGCGACGCACATCCGCGGATCACGGCGAAGGAGCTGACGGCGCGTGGCCTGCCGGCGTGATCGTCAGCGCATCGTCGTCGAGTACTTGCCGCGCGCGCAGTGGTGCAAGGAGCTGCAGATCGTCAACGGCCTCAAGCCGGGCAACGTACTCAAGGCGCTCAAAGGGAGAAGATGTCGGAACGATCATCTCTGCGTAAGCTCGCCGTGCTCGCGCTGCTCTCGCCGCCTGCTCGAGCAAGGCGAAGGCGCCCAAGCCGGACCCGGCGAAGCTCACCGATCGCGAAGGAGATGGTGCGAACGTTTCCGGTCCCGGGATGAAGGAGTGCGAGGCAAGGATGTGATCGGCGGCGCCGCTGACCGCGACCACGTTCTTCAAGCTCGCCGACTACAAGTTCAGCGCCGACAAGCCGGAGTATCAGGAGTACGTCAATCCGCCCGAGCTCGACAGCCCGGCCGCGCGCACGCTCGTCGATCCGAAAGCGAGCGACCATGACAAGCGCCGCGCCGCCGCCGAGCTACTCGCCGCGCCGTTCTATCTCGTCTATCACGTCGATCTCGTGAACGCGCCGATGGCGCTCGAGGTGAAGGAGCTCAAGCGCGGCACCGTCGGCGCGCGTGCGATGCGGTTCGACAAAGCGGGCCACGTGCAGTGCGTGCGGGTCTTCTACTGGCAGAACGACAAGAAGGTCAGCGACGCGGCGATCGCGAAGAGCGACAAGGCTCGGATCGAGCCGGAGGTCGCCGCCGAGCTGCGCGCGGATCTGCGGCGCGAGATGCTGAAACGCATCCCATCGCTGACGCAGCCGCAGCCCGAGGGCGAGCGTATGGGCCGCGTGCCCGACGGCATGGGCAATTAACTTAGGGACAGCTGTCGCGGAAGCTGCCGTCGAGCGCGGCCTTCTTGAGTATCCCGTCGACCTG
>JBBJLY010000018.1:0-59655 GCA_037720695.1 Kofleriaceae bacterium
ATCAATTCTATTCATCAGCGGCCATGTCGCCGCTGCACCCATCACCCTCGACCAGTTCGGCACGCTCGCACTGTCCACGATGACGATTCCGCGCAACTACAAGACGTCGTTCGCACCGGCGCTCGGGATCGAATGGCACGGCCCGAAGCTGATGCTCGGCGGCGGCTACGCGTACGAGACCTCGGCCGTCGACCCGAGCCACGTCTCGGTGCTCACGGTCGACGCAGACAAGCACGTGCTCGGGATCGGTGGCGGATACGAGGACGCCGGCTGGCAGATCGGCGCCGCGTTCGGGTTCGCCCAGCTGGCCGACGTGGCGACGTCGCTCGAGACCGCGAAGGTCCCGCAGCTGCGTCCCCTCGACGACGACACGGTGACTCCGCCGGTCGCAAACGCGGGGACGTATCGCAGTCGCTACGTGATGGCGGGGCTACGGTTCGCCCGTCGCTGGTGAGCTACGCGACGGCGCGGAGCGTGGCGGCGACCTGTGGGGTCAGCGCGCTCTCGATCAGGCCGAGCGCGCGATCCGTCCGGGCCGCGAGCGGCTCGGTCGGCAGACCGAGGTTGGTCTGCATCTCCGCCGCGTCGAGGCTACCGAGCATCACCGACCACGTGAGGTCGGCGATCTCGCGCGCGTTGACCTGGCGGTAGACGCCGGCGTGGATGCCATCCGCGATGCATGCGCCGATGTGATCCTGGATCCGGCCGATGCCGGTGGACACGGCCGCGACGACCTCGTCAGACAGCTGCGGCCGGATCGCGGGCTGCGCGAGCAGGCGCAGGATCCGCGGACCCTCGGATCCTCTCGGCCCAGCGGACCACGATCGCCCAGGTGTCGCGAAGCCGGGTCGAGACCTCGGACTGTTCCCGGACCTGCGCCATGTCGACGTCGAACACCGTCAGGGTGTCCTCGACCAGCGAGACGTAGAGGTCTTCCTTGGACCGGAAGTAGAGGTAGATCGCGCCCACCGAGAGCTGGGCCGCACGCGCGATCAGCTCGATCGAAGCGCCGGCATACCCACGCTCGGCGAACACCGAGCGGGCCGCCTCCTGGATACGACGGCGACGCGCCTGGCGCTCCTGCGCTTTGCGTTCTTGAGCGTTCGTCATGGCGGCGATGTAGTACCTCTGACGCGCCGGGTCAAGGACGAAGATGCCGAGGTAGATTGCCCCGTGGATTCGTACGCTTAACAAGTAAAAGGAATTCCGCTAGTTCGTCGTGGTCGCGATCGACGAAACCTGACTCAGATTTCGTTTCTAAGCGGGTTCACGGGGATCGATTCCATCAGATCAAAGCGCCGAAACGTGCGTGGGTAGCCCAATGGTTCCCCACGTCGCGCATCGTGTCTGCACTTCGTTCACGCTCGCCGCCGCGACGGCCACCGTCCTCGCCGCGCTGCTCCTCCACGGTCGGACGTCGTGTCCGGCGCCTACATCGGACGACAGCGGGATGGAGCTCGCGGCGCGACTCACCGACGGCGAGCTCGTCGTCCTCGTGACCGCGCCGAACCGCGCGGCGACCCGGCCCCCGATCTCGCTCGTGGTCGCGCTCGACGCCTCGAGCTCGATGTCCGGTGAGCCGCTCGCCCAGGCGAAGGCGGCTGCCGTGCGGCTGGTCGACCAGCTCGAGCCCGGCGACGCGTTCTCGATCATCACGTTCTCGAGCGCGAGCGCGATCGTCATGCCGACCGCGATGGCCAGCGATCCAAACAAGGCGGCGGCACGTGCTGCGATCGGCGGCATCTTCGTTCCCGAACACGCCGCCGGGACCTGCCTCGCATGTGGGCTCGACCAGGCCGTCTCCGCGCTCGCGCGCTCGCCGATCGTCGGTGGGGTCAACCGGATCATCGTGCTCTCCGATGGCGATCCCAACATCGGCATCGGCGCCAACGCGCAGGGCAACCTCGCGCCGATCCGTGACGAAGCCGACGTGCTCGCGGCCAGCATCGCGCGCCGCGGCATCTCGGTGTCGAGCGTTGGCGTCGGGCTCGACTTCAACGAGGCCCTGATGACGAACCTCGCCGCGGTCGGCCACGGCAACTACTACTTCGTCGAGGACACGCAGGATCTGGCGATGATGTTCGGTCGCGAGATCGAGAGCATCGCGCGCACCGTGGCCTCCGACGTCAAGCTCGTCGTCACCGACGGCGCGGGCGTGACGATCGAGGAGGCGTACGGCTATCCGCTCACGCGCACCGGCGAAGCCGTCGTCGTCCCGATCGCGGATCTCCGTGCCGGCGAGACCCGCAAGGTCGTGCTCCGCGTCTCGACCCATCCCCGCCGCGTCGCCCCGACCGTCAAGCTCGGCTGGCGCTGGGTCGACACCGGCCTTGCCGCCCACGCCGCGACGACGGCCACCCCGCTCGTGGTCCCGGGACCGCGACCGACCGCGCCGCGCGCGACGCGATCGAGCAGGCGTTGTCGGCCCGCACGATCGAGTGGGCGACGCGGGTCTACACCGCGCAGGGTGCGAGGGCCGCGATCCAGATCCTCGAGGATCGCGTCGCCACCGTGCGGTCGAACACGCAGCTCGGCACTGCCGCGGCCGCGCGGATCGAGCGTGCCCAGGCCGAGGCGCTCGACAGTTTTCAGCACGCGCCCGCGTCGCGGGTCCGCAAGGTCGGCAGCGTCCACGCGTACGAGCTGGCTCGCTAAGATTTCGGGATCAGCTGATCGACCGCCGCGAGGTAGCGGCGTGCCTTGATCCGCGCGAGCTCGTTCGCGAGCCTGAGCTCGGGGCAGCAGGTGACGTCCGTGGCGAGCACGCGGCCCAGCGCGGCTTCGAACCCGGCGCGATCCTGCTTCGCGACGGCGAGCCCGCGAGCCTGCATGACATCGACGAGGAGCGCGCGAGCCCCGAGGACCCGGCGTGCGGCCGCGTACTGGGCGCTGCCATCGGGTCCGCCGAGGAACCGGCTGCGGCCGGCGTACAGCGTCGCGAGTAACAGCTCCCCGTCCGCGTCGTGAAACCCGGGCGACAGCGTGGTCACCCGCTCGAGCATCCCGATCACGCTGCCGAGCTTCGCGAGCCCGCGCAGCGGTTCGAGCGCGATCCGCACCGCCTCGGCGGACGCGATCCACAGCAGCTGCGGGGCATGCTTGCGATCCGCAGCCGCGACGAGCCCGGTCCACGCATCGGTCCCGTACGCCGGGCGCCACGTGCGCGGCAACAGCGCGAGGTTCGCGTCGATGCACGCACCGAGCAGCCCGTCGAGCCGCGCCGCGAGCCGGGTCGCCTCGTCACGCCGGCCACCGAGGCTCGCGTCCTCCCAGTCGTCGAACACGAACGCGACGGCGTACTGGCAGAGTGCCTCGGCGTGGAGCTCCTTGAACCCGCGATGATCGGGATACGCCGCCGAGAATGCGGCGAGCTGGAAGATCCCGCCGGGCAATGCGGCACGCGCGAGCTCGACATCCGCGGTGCGCCGCGCAGCCGTGTTGCCCTGCTTCAGGATCCGGTAGGTCTCCGTCGACGCCTGATCGCGGATCAAGCCGCTGCAGCCAGCGAGCGCGAGCACGAACATCAGCCGCTTCACGATGCCGCCCTCATGCTCGCGGGGATCACGGCCTCGATCGCGTCGATGCCTTCCCGGACCGCATCGTGGCGCGACATCTCGTCGGCGATCGCGCGTGCCCGGGCGGCGAACGCAGGCTCGTCGAGCACGCGGCGGACCGCGGTGCGCAGCGCGGCCGGGTTGGGCCGACCCGTGCGCAGATCGATGCCGGTCCCGCTCCACGCGACGCGCGCTGCGATCTCGGGCTTCTCCTCGCTGCCGCCCGCGACGACGAGCGGCACGCCATACGATAGCGCCATCTGGACGCCGCCGTAGCCACCATTGGTGACCATCACCGACACGAGTGGGAGCAGCTCCTGATACGCGATGAACGGCGCGATCCGCGCGTTCGCCGGCGCATCGAGGTGCCCCGGGGTCGTCGCGATGACGAGCAGCGGCTCGCCCGCCAGCGCGGCGAGCGTCGGCGCGATCAGCTCCTGCGGATCGGTCGCGAGCGTGCCTTGCGTGACGAGGACGATCGGCGTGCCGGCTGCGTGCGCGGCCGCGACGTCGGCCCACCACGCCGGCAGCGCGCTCGCGGACGATGCGCGCGGGACCAGCGGTCCGATGAAGCGCACCTGTGAGGGCAGGTCGCGACGGGGGTACTCGAACGACCTGACCGTCGGCTGGAGGTAGAGCTCGGGCGAGATGACTTCGAAGTAGGTGCCCCTGGTCGGCGACAGGCCCGCGGCGATGCGCTCCGCCTGATACGCGCGATTGACCGTGCGAAACACGATCCGGAAGATCAGCCAGTTGAGGAACCGGTAGATCCAGCGCGGCTCGTTGGGCCTGGGCGGTCTGCGGGCCGAGCCAAACGGCGCGGTGTCGAGGCTCGGCAGGCCGAGCGCGCTGATCGCGAGCTGGATCCACGGCACGTGATGCTTCTCCGCGAACGCGGCCGCACCCAGGTGGGCCTGGTCCGCGAGGATCGCGTCGACCGGCGCCGGTTGCGCGATCGCCTCGAGGTCACCGAGCTGGTCGCCCATCGACGCGATGAACATCTCCACCAGCTGGGTCTTCACGCGCGACAGCCCGCGCTTGCCGCGGAGCGCGGGGAACGCGGTCTCGATCTGCGCATCGTCCCAGTCGCGTGCGCGCTGCATCGGCGCGAACGTCGCGCCCGCCGCTTCGATCCGCGGGCGAAACTTGCTCGCGGCGTACCACGTGACGTGATGACCACGCGCGACGAGCCCGCGCACGACGAGCAGCATCGGCTGCACGTGGCCGGTCAGCGGTACCGTGGCGACGAGCAGGCGCGCCATCAGGAGCTCTGCCGATCGAGATACCACTGCACGGTCTCGCGGAGCCCTACGTCGAACGGAATCTGCGCGCGCCAGCCGAGCCGTGCTCGAGCTTCGACGGATCCACCGCGTACCGGAAGTCATGTCCCGGCCGATCGCGCACGAGCTCTACCAGCGTGCGGTACGGCTGCGCCCGCGGCGCGAGCTCGTCGAGCAGGGCGCACAACGAGAACACGACGTCGAGGTTGGTGCGCTCGGCACGCGCGCCGATCAGGTAGCTCTCGCCGATCGCGCCACGGGCGAGCACGGCGTGGAGCGCGGCGCAGTGATCGCGGACGTGGATCCAGTCGCGAACGTTCTCCCCGCGGCCGTACACGGGCAGCGGCTTGCCCGCGAGCGCGTTCGTGATCACGAGCGGGATCAGCTTCTCGGGGTGCTGATACGGACCGTAGTTGTTCGAGCAGTTCGTCATCACGGCCGGAAATCCGTAGGTGTGGACATACGACGCGACCAGGTGGTCGCTCGCTGCCTTCGACGCCGCATAGGGAGACCGTGGTCCGTACGGGGTGGTCTCGACGAAAGCGCCGGTGGGTCCGAGCGCGCCGAACACCTCGTCGGTCGAGACGTGGAGGAATCTCATCGGCCGGGCCTCGAGGGCGCGCCGGCATTCCTCGAGTAGATGAAACGTGCCGACGATGTTGGTCTGGATGAAGTCGCCCGGCGCGTCGATCGAGCGATCGACGTGGGTCTCCGCCGCGAAGTGGACGACCGCGTCGGGTCGCACGCGATCGAGCACGTGCCGGACCAGCGTTCGATCGGCGATATCACCGTGCACGAGCTCGAACCTGGGCTCGCTGGCGAGCTCCGCGAGCGCGTCCTGGTTCCCCGCGTAGGTCAGCTTGTCGAGCACGATGATGCGAACGTCTGGATCCTGCGCCAGCGTCGCGCGCACGAAGTTGAAGCCGATGAAGCCCGCGCCGCCGGTGACGACGAACGCCGTCATGCCTGGACCCTGGCGAGCCGCGTGCGCCACGGCGGCAGCGGCGGGATCCGCGGGCACGCGAGCGCGGCATACCGGGGCGGCGCGCGGCGCTGGAACCTCGCGACTGGTCACCGCGACCAGGCGGCACGGATCGCGAGCGCCTCGAGCACGGCCACCGCAAAGGCGTAGCGCGTCACCGCGGGCTGGCCACACGCGTGCACGATGCCGGTGACATCTAGCGCGAGCAGCAGTTGCGCGAGATCGTCGACGTAGGTCGGGCAGCCGACCTGATCGTCGACGACGCGCACGGTCGGCTGTTCGCGGGCAGCGCGCGCGATCGCGTGAACGAAGCCCGGACCGTGCTCGCCGAACAGCCACGCGGTCCGGACGACCGTGCCGCCGGCATCGAGCACCGCACGCTCCCCGGCCAGCTTGCTCGCACCGTAGGTGTTGACGGGGTCCGTGGCATCGGTCTCGCGATACGGATCGCTCGCGGTGCCCGGAAACACGTGATCGGTCGACAGCTGGATCATGCGAACCCGATGGCGTGCACAGGCGCGGGCGACGGTCGCGGCGCCGTGATGATTGATCGCGAACGCGGCCGCGCGCTCGGACTCCGCGCGATCGACCGCCGGGTACGCGGCGGCAGTGATCACCAGCGCCGGCGCAGGGGCGGCGAGCGCGGCCGCGACCAGCGCGGGCCGCGTGATGTCCAGCGTGTCCTTGCCAGGTGCGACGACATCCCGATGCCGCGCGAGCGCGCGACCGAGCAAGCCGCGGCCGCCGGTGACCAGGACCGTCACCGCTCGGCCTCGTGCCACGACGGTGCTGCCGCATCCCGCGGCGACAGCTTCGGCCGATCGATCAGGGGCCACGTGATCGCCAGCGTGGGATCGTCCCAGCGGATCGCGCGCTCGTCCTCGCGGTCGTAGTACGCGCTGCACTTGTAGAGCACGTCCGCATCCGATAGCGCCTGAAAGCCATGGGCGAACCCGGGCGGGATCCACAGCTGCCGGCGGTTGGTCGCCGACAGGTGAGTGCCGAACCAGCGGCCCGTTCGCAGCTCGACCGCGACGTCGTAGATCTCGCCGCGCGTCACGGTGACCAGCTTACCCTGCGGGTTCCTGCGCTGGTAATGCAGCCCCCGGAGCGTGCCCGTCGAGGACGACGAGAGATTGTCCTGCACGAGCTCCGGGAGATCGTCGTAGCGCGCACGCCGGTAGGTCTCGAGGAACACGCCGCGCTCGTCGTGAAATGCGTCGAGCTCGAACATCAACACGCCCGGCAGCGGGGTGGGGAGCCGGTTCACCGCGGTGCTCCGAGCACGCCGAGCAAATACCGCCCGTACTCGCTGCCGCGCGCGGCCTCCGCGAGCGAGTGCAGCCGAGCTGCGTCGATGTAGCCGAGCCGGTACGCGATCTCCTCGACGCAGCTGACCTTGAGTCCCTGTCGCTTCTCGACGATCGACACGAAGCTCGCCGCGTCCAGCATCGCGTCGGGCGTGCCCGTGTCCAGCCAGGCCGTGCCGCGCGACAGCACGCGCGCGCGCAGCTGCCCGCGTCGGAGGTACGCGAGGTTGACGTCGGTGATCTCGAGCTCGCCGCGCGCGGATGGCGCGAGACGCTTCGCGATCTCGACGCAGTGGCGATCGTAGAAGTAGAGCCCGGTCACCGCGTACGGAGACTTCGGGACCGTGGGCTTCTCGACGATGCCGGTCACGGAGCCGGCGTGATCGAGCTCGGCGACCCCGTAGCGCTGCGGATCGCGGACCGCGTAGACGTAGATCGTTGCGCCCTCGTTGCTCGCGGCATCGCGCGCGAGCTGCGTGCCGAGCCCCTGGCCGTAGAAGATGTTGTCACCGAGGATCAGCGCGACCGCGTCGTCGCCGATGAACGAGGCGCCGATCACCAGCGCCTGCGCGATGCCCTCGGGGCGCACTTGCTCCGCATAGTGAAGCTTGAGGCCCCATGCGTGGCCGTCGCCCAGCAAGCCGCGCAATTTCGGTAGGTCGTGCGGCGTCGAGATGATCAGGATGTCGCGGATCCCAGCGAGCATCAGCGTCGCGAGCGGGTAGTGGACGAGCGGCTTGTCGTAGACCGGCAGCAGCTGCTTCGACACCACCTGCGTCAGCGGGTAGAGCCGGGTGCCGCTCCCTCCCGCGAGCAGGATCCCCTTGGTCACGGTTGGCTGCACGCACGAGCCTAGCGTGCGTTCGAGCTAGAGGGCGACCTCGGCGAGCGTGACCTGCAGATCGCGACTGATCAGCACCGCGTGATGCGCCGGCACGTCCTCGAATCCCTCATGCGGACTGCCATCGCCACCGGAGATCAGCAGCACGCCGCGGAACGCTTCCGGTCCGCGCTCGGGCTCGCCGCGATCGTTGTTCAGCCACAACCGGCGCAGGCGAAGCGGCTCCTCGCGCCGCGCGACCACCATCGAGCGACCGTTGGTCAACGCGACGTTGCCGAGCGCGGTGACGCTGGTCGGATGGATGTTCTCGAGCTCGCCGAGCACTTGCTTCAGCGTGGCCGCGAGTGCGCGCAGGGTGGTCGCGGTACGCAAGTTGGGATCATCGATGTGACCCTCATCGTGCAGCCGCGCGAGGACCAGGTGAAACACCAGCTCGGATGGCGTGCGGCCCTTGATGTTGCGGCGCAGGTACTCCGGGATGTGCTCGACCAGGCGCGGGGCGAGCGCCTCGAGGGCGGCGGTATGCTCGCGGCTCGGCCGGACGCCGGCCAGGGTCTGGGCGAACAGCCAGCGGCGGTACCGGAACGGCGGCGTGTTGTCGGTCCCGCTGAACCCGTCCTCCACGATCGCCTGGGCGATCGCGCAGTCGGTGGCGATCTCGGCGAGCGGCCCGGCAAGATCGACCGCGGTGGTGCTCGCCTTGGGCGTCCGGACCAGCAACACGTCGCCGCCCTGAATGTAGCCAAGCCCCCAGCGCTGGACCGGTGGTGGCGCGAGCAGCGCAGCGCGCACGGGTGCCAGCGCCATCTTGAGGCGCTGGGGTTGGTTGCACATGCAGGCGAAGAGTTTCATAGGGAGGGCACTCCACAGCGAAACGCGCGAGACGGCGTCGGCTGACGGTCAAGCTCGCAGGAACCTCAAGGAACGTCCCATCCAACACGCCCGATCCAGCCACGAGTATAGAGGCCAGGGCTGATAGCGCCAATCGGCGTCTTGGAACTGCCGCGGGATCAGGCGCTTGCGAGCGCCCGTGTGACCAGGGCGAACACGTCGGCGCGGCTGGCCTCGTTGAACACCTCGTGCTTGAGCCCGGCGAGGTCGTGGTAATCCGCCTTTGGCACCTTCGCCGCGACGATGCGCGACTGCGCCGGATCGGCGATCGGGTCCGCGCCACCGACGAGCCAGGTCGTCGGGACCGCGATCCGGTTCGCGTGGGCGGCGACGTAGGCCTGCGCGGCGGCGGCCTCGGTGAACCACCGCGCGGTCGCGATGTCGAAGCACAGCTTGTCGGCGACCCGTTCCTGCTGCTTCTGACGGTCCGTGGTCAGGTCCTCGACCCGCAGCGCGTTCGGCTGGGTCAGCTTCGGTGCGACCCGGCTCGCGACCTTCGCGAGCAGCTTCTTGTAGGCGGGAACCGGGAGCCGCAGCCCGAGGAACGGGGATGACACGATCGCCGCCGTGCACTGGGGCGGCCGCTCGTCACACAGTGCGCGCAGCGTGATCAAGCTGCCATGCGAATGCCCGAGCAGGACGAGCCGCGTCGGGTCCGGTACCAGCGTGCGCGCGTGCGCGATCACGGCGCGCAGATCATCAACGTAGGTGCCGAACCGCTCGATGTAGCCGCGCTCGCCGGGCGACTGGCCGTGGCCGCGCACGTCGTAGCTGATCGCGAGCCAGCCCGCGGCGACGATCACGTTCGCGAGCTCGCGGTAGCGCCCGCAGTGCTCCGCGTAGCCGTGGCTGATCACGACCACGCCCTTCGCGGTCCCGGCCGGTGTGAACTGCTCCGCGTAGAGGCTGGCGATCGTCGGGGTCTGCGTGGGCGCGATCGGGCCGGGTGCGGTCATCGGGCCTTCATATACCCCCGCGGCTCGAAAATCGCGCCGCCGGCGAAACCCTGTTACGCGTGACGGTAGGCCTCGCGAAGGAGCATCACGACATGACGGGATCTACCCACCGGTTGACGTCCAAGATCACGCGCGATAGGGTCCGCGGCATGCAACACAACCGTAGGGAATTGCTGGCATTGGTGCTGGCGACCCTCCTCGGTAGTGGATGCTGGTCGCGGGGCGTCGAGCGCGATGCGGCGAAGAGCTCGAACCGGCTCGACCTGGCGAAGGACTTCCTGCGCAAGCACCAGCTCGAGGCCGCGGACACCGAGGCCGATCGCGCGCTCGCCCTGAACCCGGGCAACGACGAGGCGTACAACATCAAGGGGCTGGTCGCGATGGTCCGCGCGATCGACACCCAGCGCACGCTCGAGATCGAGTCGTGCCTGACCGGGGTCGATGCCGAGGTGACCCGCAAGGATCTCGATGTCGACCTCGCGAAGGCTGACAAAGCGTTCGGAGAAGCGGTCCGGGTGACCCCGGACTACGGCGAAGCGTGGTCCAATCGCGGCGTCGTGCGGACCCTGACCGAAGACCACGAGGCGGCCGAGGCCTACCTGACGAAGGCGCTCGAGAACCCGATGCGGCTCGACAGTCCGGGGCTGACTCGCGCGCATCTCGGGTGGGCAAAGTTCCACCGCAACGACCTGGTCGGCGCGGCCAAGGAACTGCGGCAGGCCGTGCAGTTCCAGCCCAACATGTGCGTGGCCACTTATCGCCTTGCGAGGGTTTACTTCGCTCGCGAGGAGTGGGAAAAAGCTGCGGAACTTTTCCAGACGGTGTCCGACGACCCGTCGTGCGGATCGCAGGAAGCCAGCCTCTACCTGATGAAGACGCGGATGCAGCAAGGCCTTGTCGACGATGCCCGTCGCGCGCGTGATGCGTGTCTCAAGATCTCGCCGCAGAGTTGTATCGCTTCGAAGTGTCGGGCCGATGGAGGTGCGTTGGGACCATCGAATCGCACCGGTGGTCGTGCGGAGTAGGGAGCCATGGAACGCCGATCCGATCCCGATCTGAATCAGGTCCTGCGCCGCGCCAGCGGGCCTCGTGCGGGGACTGTCGTCGACGCGCGGATGACCCTCGCGTTGTGGCTCAGAGCGGGGCGTTCGCAGCGCGGCCTCAGCCTCGAGGACGTCGCGCGGGTCACCAAGATTCAGGTCCGGATCCTCGAGCGACTCGAGGCCGGCAAGCCGGACGGACTGCCGGCAGACGTGTTCGTCCGCGGCTTTGTCCGCAGTGTCGCGAAGTGCGTCGGACTCGACGAGACCGAGGCGCTGCGACGCTACAGCGCGTGCAACGGCACCGCCCAGGCATCTCCTGCAGCGCGGGCGATGGTCGAGGCGATGACCGAGCTCGCACCGTCGCTCGGCCAGCAGATGCGTCCCAGCACTGCGTCGGACCTCGCGAGCGGCAGCGCAAAGGATCTCCCGATCCTCACCAACGCACCGGCGATGCTCGACTTCATCGCTGGGGCGCCTGCTGGTGCGGTCGAAACCGTCGACCTCGACGATGGCTACGACAGCATCGACGTCGTGGTCGACCCGGTCGAGCCGGCGCCCACGGTTATCGAAGCGGTTGCACAAGCGGTGATCAAAGCGGCGGCCCCCGCAGCCCCCGCAGCCCCCGCAGCCGGCGATGCAGTCGCTGTGTCGTCGACCGACACTGCGGACGAGCCAGCGCCGGCCAAGAAGAAGCGCGCGAAGCGCACCACCGTCGCGAAACCCCGCGCCAGCAAGCGTAAGACCGCGACGGCGCGCATGGCGACCGGCACGCCGGCCGAGCCGACCGCGATCGTCGAGGCGATCGCCGACGCCGTCGCCGCGAAAGCGATCGACACCCGCGCGCCGGCGCCCGAGGCGACGGTGGTCGAGCCGAAGCTGGCCGCCGGCGCGAACGTGATTGATCCCGCCAGCGCGAGCGACGAGCTGTTCGCACCGAATCTCACGGTCTACGCCCCGGATGACCTGTTCGGGCCGCGGCCGTACGAACCCGAGGTTGTCGCCACCGCGACCGCCCGCGAGCCGGACGATGCGAAGCCCGCCGCACAGACCCAGCTCGCCGTCGACGCAGAGATGGTCGAGACGTTCGGGGACGAGGTGATCGCGACCGCGACCTGGCAGCCCAAGATGCCGCCGCTCGCGACGACGACCAGCGTGCCGTGGCGCCGCCCTGGGGTGGTGTCGAGTGCGCCGGTCGCGAGCCTGGTCGCCGTGATCGACGACGCGGATCCCGAGGGCGCCGAGCGCCTGCTCGAGGAGCGCCGCGCCAGCACCACCACGCAGCGCCGCTCGTTCCTGCCGCCGATCCTGCTCGATCGCGAGGACCGCTCCGCGCGACAGGGTGGGCTGACGCTCGCCGTGATCATTCTCCTGATCGCCGCGACCCTGACACTCTCGTATCTGATGCGCCGGCCAAGCTCGAGCGGCGACGGCGTCACGCAGCGCGACGTCGCGGCCGAGACCCTGGCGTAAGTGCCCGAGGGCAGCCTCGGGGTTGTCCTTCGCACGCAGCCACTGCGCGAGTCGGATCTGCTCGTCGTGCTGTACACCGACACGCACGGTCGGATCTCGACCGTCGCACGTGGAGCGCGGCGATCGCAGCGCCGGTTCGCGGGCGCACTGTCGATCCTGGTGCTCGGCAGGTTCGTGCTCGGGCGGCCGCCGCGCGGCGAGATCTGGAACCTCGAGCGGGCCGATGTCGTGCGCGAATGGACGCGCCTGTCGAGCGACGTGATCGCGGTGGGGCATGCGAGCTACGTCGCCGAGCTCGTGGGAGCGCTGCTGCCAGCCGAGGCGCCGGAACCGGAGGCGCTCGAGCTGATCGTGGCGCTGTGGGACTCGCTTGCCGACGCGGGTCCATCGCCAGGGGCGCTTCGCTCGTTCGAGCTCGCGCTGCTCGAGCTCATCGGCAACCAGCCCGCGATTGATAGGTGTGCCGCGTGCTCGCGGCCGATCGATGACAGCGGGGGCGCAGTGTTCGACCCGACGCGCGGCGGTGCGATCTGTCGGAGCTGCGCGGCGCATAGCCGGGGGCCGGGCGTTCGGCCGTTCGATCCCGCGGCGCGCGCGTACCTGGGCGCGGTGCTCGCGGCGGGCTCGCCGGCGGACGCGCGGGCGCTCGACACCGATCCACGGTTCACCCAGGCCGACCGGCACGCGGCGCGCGATCACCTGCTGGGCATGGTGACCGGATTGGTTGGCCGGCCGCTGCGGTCGCTCGAGTACCTGGCCAAGCTCGGGGCGGCGAGTCGCGGCAAGACTTCGTAGTAGTATCGCCGGCCATGGGACGCCGGATCGCGTGGGGTGCAGCGCGTCGGGGTGCAGCGCGTGTAATGATCATCGCGGCAGCTGCGGTCGGCCTGGTCGGTTCGGCCGCGGCGCAGCCCGATCCCGCGCCCGCACCTGACGACGTCGAGATCGAGCTCGAGCCAGATCCGGTGGTGCCCACGGCTGGGACCCCGGCGGTCAAAGATCCTCGCCAGGCAAAGAAGCAACACCAGCTCGGGGTGCAGCTGATCGCGCGCGGCGATTACTACAGCCGCCGCAACAAGCCCGACGACGCGAAGACGCAGTACACCAGTGCCGAGGCCGCGCTCCGCCAGTCGATCGTGCTCGGCACCGAGATGGCCGTCTACCTCGACCTCGCCACCGCGCTCGGCAAGCTCGGCAAGCTCGACGAGGCCGCAAAGGCGTTGCGCGCGCTCAGCCGAGCGCAGGGCGTGCGCGCCGACGTGACGAAGAAGGCGACCGCGAAGCTCGACGAGCTCTCGAGTCAGATCGGATTCGTCGTGCTCTCGATCGAGCCCGCGGGCACGACCGTCACGCTCGCCGGTAGCGTGGTCGGCGAGGCACCGCTCGCCGATGCCCTGGTGCTGATGCCCGGCACGTACACGGTCGCGTTCGCGGCGGACGGCTATCAGCCGCGCGAGGTCGAGCTCAAGGTCGAGGCTGGCTCCGAGAGCGAGCGCAAGATCGAGCTCGAGCCGATCAAGATCGTCGTCGGCCCGGTGAAGCCGAAGCCCGACGAGCCGGTCGACCCGACCGCGCCGGTGCCGCCGCCATCCAGGCGGACGCTGTACATCGGCGGCGGCGTGACGCTCGGACTTGTCGCGATCGGGACGATCACCGGCCTGGTCGCGGTCAGCCGGCACGGCACGTTCGACGGCGAGGATGCGACGCCGGATGAGCGCGAAGATGCCCGATCGAGCGGCAAGCGGATGGCGTTGGTGACCGACCTCTGCCTGGTCGGGGCGCTCGTGACCGGCGGCTACACCGCGTATCACTATCTCTACAAGTACCGGCCTGCGCTGCGCACACAGGCCGAGTCGCGCGACAAGGTCTCCACCAAGGTCGATCTGGTGCCGTGGGTCCAACCTGCCGCCGGTAGGTCTGGATCGATGGTCGGTGCAGGATTGACTGGCTCGTTCTAAGCTGAGGTCACATGGCGAATCCTCCGTATATGCAGCCGCCTCCTGGGGGCCACGGCGGCCCGATGCAGGGCGGCCCGATGCAGGGCGGCCCGATGCAGGGCGGCCCGATGGGAAGTGGCCCGATGCAGGGCGGTCCGATGCAAGGTGGTCCGCCTCGGGCGCAGGCCGTTCGGCGCGGGACGTCGAAGGCGGTACCGGTCGTCGTCTCGGCCGGCCTCGCGGTCGGCGTGTTCTGCGGCTTGCTGTTCGGGCTCGGCACCAACACCGGTGATGCCACCGCTGCGCCGTCGAGCGGGAACAACGTCAAGGCGTCGGACAAGGACGAAGTACCGGAGGCGTTCGCGCCGACGCAGAACAAGGTGGTCAAGCCAACCGCCGGCTCCGGCACGGTGGCCGCGGGCTCGGCCGTCGAGCCGGGCTCCGGTTCCGTGACGGTGGATGCGGGTTCGGGCTCGGCCGGCAGCGCGGTGCCCGCCGTGGTCAAGACCAAGCTGACGGTCGAGGTCCGTCCCGAGGCCGCGGCGAAGGTCGCGAAGATCGAGATCGACGGCAAGCCGATCGATGGCAACTCGATCGATCTCGAGCTCGGCGACGTGAAGAAGAAGAAGGTGACGATCGCGGTCAAGGCCTCGGGCTATCGCGACACGTCCAAGGACCTCGAGGTCGACATCGACAAGGAGGCCTACACGATCGAGTTCTCGCTCTCGAAGCGCTCGAGCGGCTCGAGCGGCACCCGCCCGACGGTCCCCGGCGCTGGCAAGAAGCCGCCCGGCGGCAAGAAGCCCGGCGGCGGTCTGATCGACATCTGAGTAAACGTCGCCCGGCGTTCGCGCGCGATCACGGCGCGGGCTGAAGCGCGGTCCATAGCCGCGCGCCGTCCCCAGCGTCGTACAGACGAACGTGCGACCGCTTGAAGAGCGGAGACAAGCTGACCGCCTCGATCGGCGCGGCCATGTCCGCCGACGGGTGACCGGTGCGGAACTCGCCCGCCAGGTCGAGATTCACGAGCGCCCGGACCGTCACCAATGCGGGCAGCGGTGCGCGCGCGAAGTCGGGTGCGAAGACGACGGTGAGGTTCGGCGGCACGTCGAATCCAAAGTAGAACGAGCTGATCCACACGCACCGATGATCGGCACACACCAGCACGATGCGACGGTTCGGGTCCGCAAGCTCGTCGCGCAACACCGCGTACGCGGCGGTCTCCGGGGCGTCGCTCGTGATCAACCGTGTCAACGGACGCGCCGACGGAACCGCGATCGCGAGGACGAGACCGATCACGACGGCGGTTCGCCAGCGTGCGCGCTTGATCCGGTCGAGCCCGCGGTCGGTCGCGAGCGCGGCGAGCACGAGGATGCCCGGCAGGATCGGGAGCACCATGCGCGGCCGCATCGGCAGGAGCTCGAACGAGGACATGCTGGCCGAGCCGAACCAGAAGATCAGCGTGATCGATGCGGTCGCGACCCACCAGATACGCGCGGGGCCACGCACGAGCCACGCGGCGAGTACCACGGGAATCAGCGCCGCTCCGAACATCTTGAACAGGAGCACCGGCGGCTGCCAGGTCAGGCGCGCCACCCACTCAGACGTTGGCTTCGCCGACATCGACCACGTGTGGCTATCCGTCAGCTCCTGGATGCCGGCGAACCGCGCAAGGGCGTTGCCCCAGACCACCAGGCACAGCACGAGATAAACAGCGCCGAGCGCAACACCGACCACGATCGCCGGCGCGAACATCCGAGCGGCCGAACGCCAGCCCGCCTCGCGCAGATCGCGAACCACGACGTAGAACCAGACTGGCGCACACCAGATCGCGGCCTCCTTGACGAGGAATGCGGCGAACCACGCGATCATCCCGGCGATCACCCAGCGTGAACCTCGCGCGAGGTCACGACGCGACAGACACAGCACGGAGAGCGCCATCAGGGCTGCGCACGGCAGGTCAGGCGTCAGGAGGTTGACGTGACGCGCGAGTGGGACACACGCGACCCCGAAAAGCATCCCGAGGAGCTTCGCGCGCGGCGTCGGCGCGGCCGCGTAGACCACCATCAGGATCCCGAGCGCGCCGAACAGGCACGGCAGGTTCGTCACCAGCGTCGACACACCGAACGCGCGGTACAGCAGCGCGAGCGGCAGCGTGAGGCCGATGCGCATCTCGAACGGATGGTTGGATGGCGCCGCGAACGCCTCGCGCGGATCCTCGGCGATGCGGTTCGCGATGTCCGCGTAGGCGAGCGGATCGGATGCGACGAAGTCGACCTGACCGGCCACGAACACGATCGTCTCGAATAGCATCGCGAGCGCGAGTGCGAGGTACGGCCGCCGGATCAGCGCCTGGATCGCTAGTACGGACACGAGCGAGGGCCCACGCGTAGCCGTTCGACGTGCGCCAGCAGCGCATCGTTGGCCGCTTCGTCGCTGACCCCGAACGGATACGCGAACGCCGTCGGTGTGTATCCGGCGTCGCGCAGCACGGTGATCGACGGTAGCGCTTCCTGCTCGAGGTACGCGGTCAGCCCGTGCTCGGCGATGAACACGGCGGCATCCAGATGCTCGACGGCGTGTGCCTCGATCGCGTGGCCGTCGGCCGCCAGCATCGCGAGCTTCGCGCGGTGGTCCTCTGTCAGCCTGTAATAGTGAGTGACGAAGAACGTCGCGCGGACGCCGCGGGACCGCAGCATCTCACGGACCGCGAACCATTCGTCGACGGCGTCATCATCGAACGACAGCGCGATGCCGGCGCGCGCGGCTCCGGGGGTGAGATCCGGGAACGTGATGTACGCGAGCGCGAGGTCGTCAGCGAGATCGAAGATCGCGGCGAGCCGCTCGACCGAGACGTTGATGCCGGGGGCGTGCACGTGGAGCAGCGTGGCGCTCTCGAGATCGCGCGCCGTCGTTATCTGATCTTCGATCGTGCTCCACGGGATGTTCGCGGTCAGGTCGTCCGCCGACCGACTGCACACGATCCGCCGCGTGTCCCAGGCATACTGGAAGCGATCGTCGGTGACGTCACAACCTGCGAGCGTCACGGTGAGCGCCAGCGCCGGCGGTAGACGTCCGGCGATCGTGGCGAGGCGGCGGAGGTTCACGAGCGTCCTGTGAGTCGAGTCTACACGACCGCCAACGGCACGCCGCGGTTTCCCGAGCTGCTGCAGGCATTCCAGCAGCGAGCACTAACTAACTAACCGATCGGCATGGCTTGAGCCCGCGTTTGCCCGATTTTAGCCCTTCACGGCGCCAGCGGTCAGGCCCCCGACCAGGTACCGCTGCAGCACGTAGAACGCGATCATCACCGGCACCGAGGTCACCACGGCGCCGGCGGCGAACAGTCCCCAGTCGGCCGAGAACTCGGTGACGCTCGACTGGATCAGGACCGGCAGCGTGTACTTGGTCTGGTTCGTCATGAACGTCGACGCCATGATGAACTCGTTCCACGCGGTCATGAACGAGAACAGCGCGGTCACCGCGATGCCGGGTCGCGCGAGCGGCAGCATGATCTTGCGAAAGATCATCCACGGTGACGCACCATCGATCCGCGCAGCTTCCTCGAGCTCGCGCGGCAGCGAGTCGAAGTAGCCCTTCAGCGTCCACACGCAGAACGGGATCGCGGTGGTCGCGTAGACCAGCACGAGCCCGACGGTGGAGTTGAGGAGCCCGAGCTTGTTCAGGATCACGTAGAGCGGCAGCATCAGCAGCGTCGAGGGGAACATCTGGACGACGAGGAACATCGTCAGCCCCATCTTGCGACCGGGGAACCGGAACCGCGACAGCGCATACGCGGCGGTACACGACAGCGCGACACCGACGACGGTGGTCGCGAGGGCGACGACGAGCGAGTTGATCGTGTGGTGCAGGAACAGCAGCTCGTTGTGACCACCGCGTGCGCCGAACAGGTCCTGGAAGTGCGCGGTCGTCAGCTCGGTGGGGATCGGCGATGCTGACAGCGCGAACTGCCGTCCCGGCTCGAACGCCTTCTTCAGCACGAGCATCACCGGGTAGAGCACGACGGCGACGACCACCACCAGCGCGACGTGCGTCAGGATCACGAGCGCGAGGTTCGGGCGGCGCGACGTCACGGCTCGGCGTCCTTGCTGCGCACGACGCGGGTGCCGAACACGGTCCACAGCAGCAGGATGAAGAAGATGATCGTCGCGTATGCCGCGGCCATGCCGTAGCGTTCGCCGCGCTCGAACGCCCAGCGGTAGGCATCGGTGACGAGGATGTTGGTCGAGCCGCCCGGGGCGCCCGCCGACACCAGGTAGATCACGTTGAACATGTTGAACGTCCAGATCGAGCCGAGCGCGATCGCGGGGCCAAGGGCCGGGCGCAGGTGGGGCAGGGTGATGTGGCGGAACCGTTGCCACGCACTGGCACCGTCGACGGCGGCGGCTTCGTAGAGCTCGCGCGGGATCGACTCCAGCGCGCCGAGCGCGACCACCATCATGAACGGGAAGCCGAGCCAGGTGTTCGTGATGACGTTCGCCGAGAACGCCGACGCCCACGAGCCGAACCACGACACGTTGTCGAGCCCGGCGAGATCGAGGATCGAGTTCACCGCGCCGTACTCGCCGGTGAACATGCCCTTCCAGATCAGCGCGGTGATGTAGTTCGGCACCGCCCACGGCAGGATGAACAGCATGCGGAACATGCCGCGGCCGCGTAGCCAGCTCCGCGACAGCACGATCGCGAGCGCGACCCCGAGCGCGACGTGCATCGCGACGTTCGCGACCGTCCACAGCACGGTGACCCCGAGGATGAACCAGAAGTTCAGCGGATCGTCGAGCGGGCGGCCACCTCCGGACAGGATCTCGCCGAAGTTGTCGAGGCCGACGAACTGCCACGTGCCGTGGTGGTGATCGTAGAAGCCGAGCACGAGGCCGATCACGAACGGCGCCGCGACCAGCACGAGCATCGCGATCGCCGCCGGGGCGAGGAAGCCGAGCGCGGTCCGGTGCTGGCGCACCGCGCGGGCGAAGCGATCCGTCAGCTGCGCGCGTTGCGCGACCGCGAGGGCGGCGGCGACCAGCACGATCGCGCTCGCGGCGATCGGCGAGCGCCACAGCGCGCACGGGATCGCGAGCACCGACACCCCGGCGAACGTGCCGGCGCGTGCCGCCCGACCGCCAACCAGTGCACCGGCCGCCGCGAGGGCAGCGCCGAGCCCGAGTACGCCGATCACGACCAGCAGCGGGAACGTCGCCGGGCGCGCCGACGGGGTGACCGCGATCGCGATGCCGGATCGATGTGGACGCGCCGCGAGCGCGCGACCGCTGCCGTCGCGCAACAGCTCGGTGAAGGCGCCGGTGCGTTCGAACCGGGTCGCCGCGTCGTAGAACAGCTTGTCGTCGGGCGAGCCGCCGGCGACCAGCGGACGCCAACGCGCAGCCTCGTGGACCTGGCGGTGCCGGAGATACGGATGGCGCTTCGACGGCGCGGCCTCGCCGACCACCACCGCATGCACACCGGGCAACGGCGAGTGGTCGGCCGCGACCGCGTTGGCCGCGCGGGTCGCGAGATCGAGCTGGCGCGCGGCGAGCTCGTGATTCCGCATCGCGACGAAGCCGCTGACCGCGATCAAGCGCGAGCACCGTGCCGAACGCGAAGTCTCGCAGCTGCCGGAGGACCGGATCGGCGCGTGGTCCCGGCCGCGGCCGACGTATCCGCGACCTCGCGCTCGACGGCGAGCAGCTGGGCGCCGGGCTCCGCGCGGCCAGAGATCACCTCGCCGAGCGCGGTCTTGTACGGCGTCCACACCATGCGCATCGCGGAGCCCTTCGGCATCGCCACCGTGGTCGCGAGCTGGGCGCGGAACGCGGCGAGCACCGGATCGCGCGCGACGTCGGGATCGTCGTACGCCGCGGGGTTCGGCACGACCTGACGCGCGAGCTTCGCGCGCTCGATCGCGGCGACATCGGAGGTCAGCGCGTCCATCACGGCGAACGCGGTGTCCTTGTCCTTCGCGCGTGCCGACATCAGGATGCCCTCGGCGCCGAGGAACGGCGCGGCCGGCTTGCCGGTGGCGCTGACGATCGGCAGCACGGTGACCTTCCACGGCACGCCCGCCGCGATGTCGGCGACGAACCACGGCCCCGACATCACGGTCGCGGCCTTGCCCTCGTTGAACAGCGTCGCGACGAGCGGCCCCTCGGCTTGATCGGGCGCCGCGCCGCGCGTGACCAGGCCGCGCGCGAACGCCATCGCCTCGGCGGCTTCGGGCGTCGCGATCGCGAGCTTGCCGTCGTCGTGCATGATCTTGCCACCGTAGCCGAACAGCCACGGCGCGTGACCGTAGAGGTCGACGTTCGCGTACGCGATCGCGTAGCCGTGCTTCGCCGTCATCATCGGCGTCAGCGCGATCAGCTCGTCCGTCGTGCGCGGCGGCGCCGCGACGAGATCCGAGCGGTAGTAGAGCGCCATCGACTTGACCGTCAGCGGCAGGCCCCACAGCGAGCCCTGGTAGGCCATCGCCTGGATCGCCTCGGCGGTGAACCGGTCGGCGCGCGCGTCGTCGACCCAGAACTCGATCGGCTCGATCACGTTCGAGTCCGCCCAGTCGCCGATCCGATCCTGGGGATAGATGAACAGGTCCGGGCCGTTGCCGCCGGGGATCGCCGACGTCAGCTTGTCGGCGAACGCGCCGTACGGCACGGCGACCAGCTCGACCGGCCGATCGCGATGGTCCGTGTTCCACCGCGCGACCGACGCGGTCAGCGCCTCGCGCTCGGCGTCGTTGTACGCGTGCCACAGCACGGTGCCCTGCGTGTGATTGCACGCGGCCAGCAGCACGAGCACGAGCGCCGCGCGGTTCACAGCCGGAGCTCCGTCGCGCCGTCGAACAGGTGGACGCTGCGCGGATCGAGCCAGACCTTGACCGTGTCGCCGGCGCGCGGCGCGGAGTTGGCATCGGTGCGCACCGTGAGCGCGCCCGCGGGCGAGTCGAGGTGGAGCACGACCTCGGCGCCGAGGACCTCACGCATCGCGACCGCGCCCGTGATGCCGACCGAGTCGGCACCCTCGACGAGCGACAGCCGCTCGGGTCGGATCCCGACCACGATCGCATCCGACTCCTGTGCCGGGCGCAGCGCGGGCGCGCGCGCGGGAAGCGGGATCTCGAAGCCCGGGCCCAGGGCGGCGCGGCGCTCCCCGGTCTGGGTCAGCGCGGCGTCGAGGAAGTTCATCGAGGGCGTGCCGAAGAAGCCGGCGACGAACCGGTTCGCGGGTCGCTCGTAGATGTCGACCGGCGTCCCGGTCTGCTGGACGATGCCGTCCTTCAGCACGACGATCACGTCGGCGAGCGTCATCGCCTCGACCTGATCGTGGGTGACGTACATCGAGGTCGTGTTCGACCGCTGGTGGATCCGCGCGATCTCGCGCCGCATGTCGCCGCGCAGCTTCGCGTCGAGGTTCGAGAGCGGCTCGTCGAACAGGAACACCTTGGGCGCGCGCACGACGGCGCGGCCGATCGCGACACGCTGGCGCTGGCCGCCCGACAGCGCCTTCGGCCGGCGCTCGAGGTACGGCGTGAGCCCGAGGCTGTCCGCGACCTTGCCGACCCGCGCCCGGATCTCGGCATCCGGCACGTGCTTGATCCGGAGCCCGAACGCCATGTTCTCGAACACGGACATGTGCGGATAGAGCGCGTAGCTCTGGAACACCATCGCGATGTCGCGCTCGGCCGGCGCGACGTTGGTGACATCGCGGCCCGCGATCCGGATCGTCCCGGCGGTCGGTTCCTCGAGCCCGGCGACCATCCGCAGGGTGGTCGACTTGCCACACCCGCTCGGCCCGACCAGCACCGCCATCTGGCCGGCGCCGATCGACAGATCGAGGTCCGGGATCACCGGCCGGTCGACCCCGTCGTACGTCTTGCGGATTCCGCGGAGCTCGAGCTCGCTCACGGCCGGTGCCTCGAGCAAGCACCACGCCACCTCCAAGTAGCTGTCTCGACGCGCCTTCACCAAGCTGGTGTTGCGGGATGCAACGAGGCAACGTCTCGTCGAGAAACGTAGATCTGCCGGGACCCTCTCTGCCGGGACCCCTCTGCCAGTAATTGACCGATCGCACGTAGTGAGTTACCCGTATGCTTCTCCATGGCTCGTAGACCCGCTGCCCGTCGCTCGTCCTTCTGGGCCGGCCGGCGGCGTGCCAGCCGGGTCAAGCACCAGATGCTGCCGGTCGCCGGGCTGACCTCGCCGCTCGGGACGATGTCGAGCCCGGTCGACTCCGGATCGCTCCGGGTCCTCGGCTCGGGCGACGTCGCGTTCCAGGCGATCCTCGAGCGGATCCGGAACGCCGAGCGCTCGGTCGAGATCCGGGCGTTCCTGTGGCGCGACGACGAGGCCGGCAACATCCTCGGTGAGGCCGTGCTGGCCGCTGCGGATCGCGGTGCGAAGGTCACGATCCACAAGGACAAGATCGCCGCGGTCTACGAGTACACCGGCGGCAACAAGCAGAGCTTCTTCCACAAGCGGGTCGAGGCGATCCGTGGCTTCCAGGCGTGGTTCCTCGGCACCGTGTATCGCGCGCCGGGCTCGTTCAAGCAGAAGCCCAACGTGCTGGCGCAGCGGATCCTCGAGCACCCGAACATCCGGGTCGAGCACCAGCGCAAGCGCTTCGATCACAGCAAGGTCTACATCGTCGACGATCGGTACCTGATGCTCGGCTCGATGGGCATCGGCGACAACCATCGCCACGACTGGATCGACGTCATGGTCGAGGCCGAGGGCCCGCAGTACGTCGCGCGGCTGCGCGAGCGGATGGCGGGCCATGACGAGTTCGATCCGTCGCGCGGGGTCGACTTCCTGGTCCACAGCCGGGAAGCGCACCGCAAGAAGAGCTGTCCGATGATGAGCCACCGGCTCGCGCTGATCGACTCAGCCGAGCGCTCGCTCACCGTCGAGATGGCGTACATGAACGACCGCCGGTTCACCGCCGCCCTCGCGCGCGCGGTGCAGCGTGGCGTCGACGTCAAGTTGGTCACCGCCGACCAGGCCGACGTGCTGGCCAACATCAACCGCGCCACCTGCAACGCGCTGATGCGGCTGACCGGCGCGCCGAACAACCTGACGATCGTGCTGGTGCCGCGGATGGTGCACAGCAAGGTCGTGATCATCGATCACCGGTTCAGCGACGTCGGCTCGGCCAACTTCACGTCGCTGTCACACGGCGTCTACGATGAGATCAACCTCTACGTCGACAGCGAGCCGTTCGCCCTCGCGCTCGAGGCCGAGATCGCGCGCCACTGCGCCGACGCGCACCTCGCGCAGCCGCGCCTGGCTTACCGCAAGTTCTATTCGGGGCTCGAGCGCGCGGTCATCGCGTACCAGTCGCGCCGGGGCGGCTAGGCGGCCGCCGTGGTCTCGACGCTGGACCCGGGCGACCGGGCCAAGCAGGAACGGCGGCGCCAGATCATCGCGGCGGCCAAGGCCGTGTTCGCCGAAGCCGGCTATCACGGCGCGTCGATCCACGCGATCATCGAGAAGGCGCAGATCGCCCGCGGCACGTTCTACCTGTACTTCGAGAGCAAGTCGGCGGTGTTCGACTCGATCCTCGATCAGGCGCTTGCCGATCTGCGCGCGCGGATCCGCCGGATCATCGTCGACGATGCCAGTGCACCGGCACCGCAGATCCAGCTCCGCGAGCAGGTCGTCGCGACGCTCGAGTACATCGTCAGTGACCGCCCGCTCGCGATGCTGTTGCTGTCGGCCGGCCACACGCCGGATGCCGAGGCCAGCGAACGCCTCGACCAGTTCTTCGCCGAGGTCCGCGATCTGCTGCGCCGCGCGCTGCAGACCGGGATCGAGATCGGGCTGCTGCGCCCGTGCGAGCCCGAGCTGTGCGCGGCCGCGATGCTGGGCCTGATCCGCGGCGTGATCGAGCTGGTCGTCCGCAAGGGCGACGATGCGCCCGACGTCGAGCACGTGGTCAGCGAGATGCTGCTGGTGGCGCTGCGCGGCGTCCTCAAGTAGCTACTTGAGCTTCTCGGCAACCTCGCACGACATCGGGTCGTGGTTGTCGCAGCCGCGCTTCGCGAGCTGCTGCGCCTTCGGCTTGTCCTTCGTCGCGTAGAGATCCGCGAGGCTGCCACACGCGCGATACGCGTCGCCGTTGCACGCCTTCTCGAGCACCTTCAGGCCCGCGGGCTCGTCGGCGTCGACGCCCTCACCGTTGTAGAGCATGAGGCCGAGGTTGTAGCAGCCCTTGAAGTAGCCGAGCTCGCACGACTTGTCGTTGAGCGCGACCGTGGCCGCGAGGTTCTTCGCGATGCCGAGGCCCTCCTTGAACGCGAGCCCGAGCATGCCGCACGAGATGCCGTCGCCGGTCTCGCATCCGAGCTTGAGCAGCGGCAGCGCCTTGTCCGGCGCGGTCTTGATCAGCTCCATGCCGAGCATCGCGCACGCTTTGCCCTTGCAGTCGTTGGCGACTGACTTGATGAGCGCGAGCGCGGCCGCCGCATCGATCTTAACAGGCGGCGGCTCGATCGCTGCGGCATCGACGACGACGACCTTCGGTGCCTGTTCGACCTTCGCCGAGCCCGGCTGCGGCGCGACCTCGCGCGGCTTGTCCTTGTTACACCCGAGCCAGCACAGGGCGACGACGACCACGAAAGCGTTACGCATGGCCGGCGCGATACCACGGTTCAAGGTTAGATCCGGCGATGGCAAGTCGCGAGTTTCCATTTCCCGTGCTCGGGCATGGGGGCCTCGAGCTCGAGGATCCGTTCGTGGTGTGGATCGTGTTCCGCGAGCCGGTGGGCGACGCGCTCGAGGGCGACCTGCTCGACGATGGACCCGCGATCCTCGCGGTCGACCTCGGCGAGAGCCACGACCGGATCGCCGTGCTCGCGGGCGATGACATGCCGACGACGAAGAAGGCGAAGCAGAAGCTCCACGCGCAGCTCGACAGCTGGCTCGCCGCGGTCGACGCGCGCCAGGCGATCCGGTTCGTCGTGCTCGCGGTCGACGACGTGGCCACGGCGGACGCGTGGAACGCGTGGTCGCGCGCACGGGTCAAGAAGGCGTTGCTACCCTGGTTTGTGGAGCGCTGGCCCGCGCTACGATCAGCCGCCGGAGCTCGGGTGCTCGCGCAGCTGGTCGCGCGCTGCACGAAGACGCGGCGGCCCGAGGTGATCGAGCTCGCGACCGGCGCCGCATCGGCAGCGTACGGCATCGACGCCGAGGCCGACACCCAGCTCGCGATCGCGACCGCGGCCCTGGTGGAGCGGCTGGCGGACGACGCGGCGCGCGCGGGCCAGCTCGCTCGGCTCGGCCCGGGCTTGCGCCTCGGCGTGTGGGCGGCGGACCCAGAACGCGCGCCCGCAGACGCCGCGGTGATCGCGACCATCGCCGCGCTCGATCGCACGCAGCCACACGGCGCGGTGATCTCCGAGCTCGGAGAGGCCCGTGATTCGGTCGAGCTTCATCTCCTCGCACTCGAATTTCCCGCCAGCACCTGCACCTCGCTCCTCGCGGTCGTCGACGAGCTCCGCGGAGATGCGCTCGAGGGCGTGCTGGACGCGCACCTCGCGCGGTTCGCGACCGACGACGACGACCTGTCCGGGCTGCTGCACCACGGCCTCGAGCTCGAGCTCGAGCCGCTGATCACCCGGTGCGCGGCGCTCGCCGCGGAGCGCGACGTGCCGGAGATGATGTCGAACGTCGTGTATGCGAGCTCGGCCGCCGGCAAGTCGCACGACGCGGTCCGGATCGGCAGGGCGTACGTCGCGCGCTATCGCGAGTCTCATGCCGAGCCCCTGCTCGCGACGATGTACACCAACTTGCTGCTCGCTTACGGCGCGACCGCGGTCTGCGACGACGTCTGCCGCCTGATCGTCGGCGAGCTCGAGCAGCTGCTCGCCGACGATCCGGCCTACTTCGGCGCCGGTGGCAACGCGCGTCGCGACATCCTGGCATCGGCGTTTGGCTCGGCGGCGTGCGGCCGCTGCGTGATGGGCGACGGCGAACGCGCGGCGCACTGGCTCGGCAAGGCACGCGATCACGCGTGGTCGGACCTCGCGATCGGCGCGAACCTCGTGTGCTTCCAGCACCTGAAGGACGACCCGCACCTGCGGCCCCTGCTCGACGACCTCCGGCGCGCCGAGGTCACGCGGCTCGAAGCCGGTTTGAAGGGCAGAGCGCGCAACGATGTCAACGCGCTGTTCGCGCTCGCGCTCACGCTCCACAACGGCGGCTTCCTCGACGATGCGGAGCGCTACTACATGATGGTCCTCGCGCTGCGCCCGAAGCACGCAGACTCGCTCAACAACGTCGGCAACATCCACGGCGCGCGTGGCCACATCGACGAGGCGGTCGCGTCGTACGACCGCGCAATCGAGGTCAGCCCCGACAATCCGCTGTTCCACGCGTGCAAGGCGTGGGCGCTCGCGCGCGGACAGCGGTGGCGGGACTGCGTGAGCGTTGGGGATCGTGCGGTCGCGCTCGCGCCGGACCAGGCGACCGGATATTTCGCGCGCGGGGCAGGGCATCTCGGGCTCGGGGATCGCGCCCAGGCCGCGCGAGATTTTCGCGCTGGGGTCGCGCGGAACCCCGGCTGGCGCGGCAGCGAGAAGGACGACCCGTGGTTTTCAGAGATCGTCGCGCTGGTCGGACCATGAGCTGCGTTAGTCCGTGCGCAGCGCGCAATCGGCTGCGCACAAAGAGATCTGACTTTGCCGGGACTTGGAACTGGACTGACGCGTCAGTCCAACCATAGACTGACGCGTCAGTCTAGTGCTACCTCTGGCTCGTAGCAGCAGTCGGGAGACCCATGACCACAGTCCCAGAACAAGTCGTGATCGGCATCGATGTCGGTTCCACCACCGTGAAGATGACGGTGGTCGATCCGACCACGAAGGAGATCATCTGGTCGAAGTACCTGCGTCACGAGACGCGGCAACCGGAGATGACGCGCGAGATGTTGCGCGAGATCCACGCCGCATTTCCGACGCTGGCCAATGACCAGATCCGGACCTTCATCACCGGATCCGGTGGCAGTCCGATCGCGCCGATCATCGGCGCGAAGTTCGTCCAGGAAGTCAACGCGGTGACGATGGCGGTGGAGAAGCTCCACCCCGACGTCGGCAGCGTGATCGAGCTCGGCGGACAGGATGCCAAGATCATCATGTTCCGCGAGAACAAGGACACGGGCGACAAGACCGCCCAGACCTCGATGAACGACAAGTGCGCGTCGGGGACCGGCGCCACGATCGACAAGTGCGTGCTGAAGGTCGGCATGCCGCGCGAGGAGGTCCCGGGCCTCAAGTTCGACCCGACCAAGCTGCACCACGTCGCCGCGAAGTGCGGCGTGTTCGCCGAGACCGACATCGTGAACCTCGTGAAGTCGGGCATCCCCCGCAACGAGATCATGAACTCGCTGGCGGACGCGATCGTCAGCCAGAACCTCGCCGTGCTGACGCGCGGCAACACGCTCAAGAGCAAGGTCCTCCTGCTCGGCGGTCCCAACACGTACCTGCCGTTCCTCCAGGAATGCTGGCGCCTCCGGATCCCCGAGGCGTGGGCCGAGCGCGGCTACGAGTACGACAAGACCGTGCCGATCGAGGAGCTGATCTTCGTCCCAAAGAACAGCGACCTCTACGCCGCGTATGGCGCCGTGCTGTTCGGCCTCTACGAGCCAGCGCACGTCGGCGCGTACCGTGGCCTCGACCCGCTCGAGGAGTTCATCAACCACGGCCGCAAGAGCAAGCTCGGCGAGAGCGCGGGTCCCGGCCTGGTCGAGGCTGCGGACCAGCGTGACGCGTTCGTCGAGAAGTACCGCACGCCGGACTACGAGGACACGAAGCTCGAGTCGGGCAAGCACTACCGCGGCGTGATCGGGCTCGATGGTGGCTCGACCTCGTCGAAGTGCGTGTTCATCGACGAGAACGAGAACATCCTCAAGAAGGTCTACACGCTCTCGAAGGGCAACCCGATCCAGGACATGAAGGACATGTTCACGGACATGAAGGGGTGGGCAACCGAGCAGGGCGCCACCATGGAAGTGATCGGCTTCGGCGTGACCGGCTACGCCGGCGACGTCCTCGAGCGCTCGCTCGGCGCCGACGCGAACATCGTCGAGACCGTCGCGCACATGATGAGCGCCAAGCGCTGGTTCCCCAGCGTGGATGTCATCTGCGACATCGGCGGGCAGGACATCAAGGTGATGTTCATGCAGAACGGCGACGTCAAGAACTTCCGGCTCTCCAACAGCTGCTCCGCCGGCAACGGCATGCTGCTGCAGGCGATGGCCGATCAGTTCGGCATCCCGGTGCGGCAGTACGCGGACGTCGCGTTCGAGGCCCGCCTCGCGCCGAAGTTCAGCTACGGCTGCGCCGTGTTCCTCGACTCCGATCGCGTCAACTTCCAGAAGGAGGGCTACGCGAAGGAGGAGCTGCTCGCGGGCCTCGCGCTCGTGCTGCCCAAGAACATCTGGCAGTACGTCGTGCAGATCCCGCGCATGGCCGAGCTCGGCCGCGTATTCGTGCTCCAGGGCGGCACGCAGAAGAACGTCGCGGCGCTCAAGGCGCAGGTCGACTACATCGAGAAGCGCGTCCCCAACGCCGAGGTCTACCTCCACCCGCACTGCGGTGAGGCCGGCGCGATCGGCGCCGCGTTCGAGGCGCTCCGTGTCACCCGCCGGCGCGGCACGACCACGTTCGTCGGGCTCGACCAGGCGATCGACATCGACTTCACGTCGACCAACGACGAAAACACGCGCTGCAACTTCTGCCCGAATAACTGTTCGCGCACGTTCATCGACACCAAGACCCTCGACGGCAAGACCGCCCGCTACATCTCGGGCTTCTCGTGCGAGAAGGGCACCGTCGAGAACATGGATTCGCTGAAGAAGCTCAACAAGGAGCGTCAGCAGCGGATGAAGAAGTACCCGAACCTGGTCGACTACGAGGCCAAGCTCGCGTTCAAGAGCTTCTACGAGGCGGCCCCGATGCCGGAGCACGGCGCGCCAGTCGACGACGTCGTCGTCAAGCGCACGCTGCTCGGCGCGATCCGCCACAAGCCGGTGAAGCGCGCGTTCCAGCGCGCCAGCGCCGAGGTGTGGGCCAAGCGCCGCGACACCCGCGTCGGCATCCCGCGCGTGTTGAATCTATATTCGACCGGCCCGTTCTGGCGGACCTACCTCGAGGTGCTCGGGGTCGACTCGCGCAACGTCGTGTTCTCGGATGAGACCGGCGAAGAGATGTGGCAGGCCGGCGGAAAGTACGGCTCGGTCGATCCTTGCTACCCGAGCAAGGTCGTCCAGGCGCACATCCACAACCTGCTGTTCAAGCACCACGAGAAGAAGCCGCTCAACTACATCTTCTTCCCGGCGATCACGCACATCCCGACGTTCATCGTGAACCAGATGGACACCGCGAGCTGCCCGGTCGTCTCGGGCACGCCCAAGGTGATCCGCGCCGCGTTCACGAAGGAGACCGACTTCTTCGCCGAGCGTCGCATCACGTACCTCGACACGGCGGTGACGCTGAACGAGCCGTTGATGTGCAAGCAGCAGATGTTCCAGGAGTGGGGCTCGCTGCTCGGCCTGACCGAGGACGAGTCCAGCTTCGCAGTCGACGAGGCGTTCAAGGCCGTCCAGGCGTTCGAGGACGAGATGGAGCGCAAGGGCCGCGAGATCCTCGACGAGGTGACCCGCGAGAACCGCGTCGCGCTCGTGATGCTGGGCCGCCCGTACCACAACGACCCGGGCATGAACCACTCCGTGCTCGAGGAGTTCCAGGCGCTCGGCTACCCGATCCTGTCGATGCGCTCGCTGCCGCGCGACAAGCCGCGGATGGACGAGCTGTTCGCCGAGGACATCGCGAAGGGCGTGATCGAGAACGGTCTCGACATCACCGACGTGTGGCCCGAGAACTACTCGACCAACTCGGTGCAAAAGGTGTGGGCGGCGAAGTACGCCTCGCGCCACCCGAACCTCGCGTGCCTCGACCTCTCGAGCTTCAAGTGCGGCCACGACGCGCCGACCTACGGCCTGATCGATTCGATCATCGCCTCGGCCGGCAAGGCGTACTCCGCACTGCACGACATCGACGCCAACAAGCCCAGCGGCTCGATCAAGATCCGCGTCAAGACGTATGCGTATACGTTGATGCTGCTCAAGGAGAAGCTCGAGGATCAGGGGGCCAAGAAGGTCGAGCTCGATCGGTCGCTGGTCGAGAAGAAGCTCGAGCTCATGGCCACACTCCAGCAGCGACTCGCGGGCGCCGGTCGCACCGACGACAAGCTCGATCGCGAGATCAGGACGCTCGCCGAGCAGGTATCTGCATGGCGCGCCGCCGATGAAGCAAGCCGACCCAAGGCGAAGCGCCCTGCGGCTTTGAACGTTGTCCGAACCTAGTAGACATCGAGGAGAAATCAGATGAGCACGACCAACGACAACAACGGAAGCAACCTCGACTCGATGTCCATCGAGGCAATCGAAGCCGAGCTGAAGAACTTCGAGCTCGACGAGCGCAAGCGCCTCGGCCTGCCGACCGAGAACGCGAAGCAGTGGTTCGACGCGGTCCCGCGCGAGTTCACGCGCGACCAGCGCGAGCACACCACGATCCTCGTGTCCGGCCTCACGATGGCGCACGACCTGTTCATCCAGGCGGCGCTCCGCGGCATCGGCTACAAGGTGCTCGCGCTCGACACCCCGGATAACGACGCGCTGCAGTTCGGCCGCGAATACGGCAACCGCGGTCAGTGCAACCCGACGTACTTCACGGTCGGAAATCTCGTGAAGTACCTCGACGGCCTGCGCGACCAGGGCAAGTCGAAGGACGAGATCGTCAAGAACCACGTCTTCATCACGGCCGGCGCGTGCGGCCCGTGCCGCTTCGGCACCTACGTCACCGAGTACCGCAAGGCGCTCCGTGACTCCGGCTTCGACGGCTTCCGCGTGCTGCTGTTCCAGCAGACCGGTGGGCTCAAGCAGGCGACCGGCGAGGGCGTCGGTCTCGAGATGAACCCGACGTTCTTCTGGGGCGTCGTCCGCGCGATCCTCGTCGGCGACGTGCTGAACGCACTCGGCTACCGGATCCGCCCGTACGAGGTCGAGCCCGGCTCGGCCGACCGCGCGCTCGAGGTTGCCAAGGGCATCATCTCGAACGCGTTCGAGCACAACACGTCGCTCGCGGTCGCGCTGTTCAAGGCGCGCCGCGTGCTCGGCAGGGTCAAGGTCGACCGCCTCAAGGTGAAGCCGCGCGTCGGCATCATCGGCGAGTTCTGGGCGATGACCACCGAAGGCGACGGCAACTACGGCCTCCAGCGCTTCCTCGAGGCCGAGGGCGCCGAGCCGGACATCCAGATCGTCACCGCGTGGCTGCTCTACATGATCTGGCAGGGTCGGTTCGACACCGCGCAGCGCTCGACGCTGAAGGGTGTCGACAAGGCCAAGGACGAGCACGGCGGTAGCAAGTTCAGCTTGAAGGGCGTCGACGTCCGCAAGCGGCTCGCCAGCATCTGGGCCGGCGAGAAGATCCTGCGCGGCCTGTTCCACACGTTCGCAAAGGCGATGGGTCTCGAGGACTACCACCTGCCGGACATGAACAAGATCGCCGAGATCTCGCACTCGTTCTACGACAACAACCTCCGCGGCGGCGAAGGCCACATGGAGGTCGGCAAGCTGATCCAGAACGTCGCGTACTCGAAGGTCAACATGACCCTCTCGGTCAAGCCGTTTGGCTGCATGCCCAGCTCGTCGGTGTCGGACGGCATCCAGTCGTTCATCACCGAGCTCTATCCGCAGGGCATCTTCCTGCCGATCGAGACCAACGGCGACGGCGCGGTCAACGTCTACTCGCGCGTCCAGATGCAGCTGTTCAAGGCCAAGCAGCAGGCGCAGAAGGAAGTTGACGCCGCGCTGGTCGAGGTCGGGATGACGATCGAGGAGGTCCGCAAGTACCTCGCCAAGCACCCGTCGATGACGAGCGCGTTCCATCGCTCGCCGCACATGGCGGGCAGCACGGCCGCCGACCTGATCTATGAAGTGGGCGCCCGTCGCAAGAAGCTGACGTTCCTCAAGAACAAGGTCGTCAACGCGCTGACCGGTCGCGACGACAAGGCGCACGCGATCGCGCACGACAATCTGTTGAACATCGCGCGCAAGGCCGCGGCGAGGACCAACAAGAAACACAGCGTCGTCAGCGTGGCTCCCGAGGTCGACCCCGAGGACCAGGCGGCGCCGCCGATCCCGGCTGGTCGCAAGAGCCTCCGCGTCGTCAACTAGCGAAAGACGTGGGCCATGAGCTGGATCGATCGAGCGAGAGCAAAGGCCCACAGCGCGATCACGAAGCTCCCCGGAAAGGCCGGGGAGCTGGCGACCAAGGCCAACGAGGCCCTCGGGCGCCCGCTCGCCGACGAGGACGAGCTGGCGGACCGCAAGGCGTTCGGCAGCACGGAGCGCGGCGGGGCAACCGTCACGACCGCGTCGGCCAAGCCGCGGGGCGAGGCCGCGCCGGTGATCGTCTATCACATGGACAAGACCCGGCGTGACGCGACCCGACTGACCGAGCTGCTCGACGGCGCCGGGATCCCGTACCAGCTGTCGAACATCCAGGAAGATCCGGCGGCGCAGATGGCCGTCCGGCGGGATTCAAAAGGCTTCCGACTCCCGGTGGTGTTCATCGCCGGCGAGCCGGTGGGTGGGCGGGCCGAGCTGACGAACCTCCAGACTTCGGGCGCGCTGGCCAAGAAGGTCTGGCCGGGCTGAGCGTGTAACGGATCGGGCGCTGCGGCACCTACCTGAATGTGAAGCCCATCCCCGCGTTGCTCCTCTTGCTCGCCGCCTGTGGCGAGGTCGATTCCGCGCTCCCCGACGCACCGATCGCTCCCGATGATGGCGCGCCGGGCGACGACGGCGCCGTCACCGACGCGCCAGCGGGGCGCTGCGACCCCAGCAAGCCCTTCGGCGCCCCGACCCTGGTCGCGAACCTCAATACGACAGCGGACGAGATGCGGTTCACGATCACGCTCGACGAGCTGACCGGCTTCGTCAGCGATGTCGATCTGAGCGTTCCTGCCGCGACGATCCTGACCACGCAGCGGCGCTCGCCGACCGCGCGGTTCAGCAACCCGAGCGGCCTCGACACGACCGTGCTCAACAAGGCGACGGGCAACGAGGGCGGGCCGTCGCCGCTCGCAAGCGGTTCGCAGTTCTACTTCCATCGCCAGGCCGGTCCGAACGTGGCGGTCTACCTCGCGACTCGCGGCTTCAATGACGAGTTCTCCGCGGGGACCCAGGTCACGGTCGACGGTGGCCCGCTGCTCGACGCGCTGTCGTCGACGATCTCGGCCGACGGCATGACGCTGTACTGGCTCGACGCCACCGGGTTCAAGTTGCACTCGGCGACCCGCGGCGCCACGGCCACCGCCTTCACGGGTGGCACGGCTGCGTCGACCATGGCGCTCGGCTTCGCCGCCGTCCTGTCGGCCGACGAGCTGACCCTCTACTATGCCAACTCGAACGGCGAGGACGTCCTGGCGGCGACCCGGGCGAGCAAGAGCGAGATGTTCGCCACCGGCTCACCGGTGCCCGGCGTCAACAGCCCGCAGAACGATCACCCGACCCACGTGACGCCGGACGGCTGCGTGCTGTATCTGGTGTCCAACCGGCCGGGCGGTGTCGGCGGGCGTGACATCTGGGAGGCGCGGCGCCCGCTGTGATCGGGTCCGTCACCGAGGCGGAACGTGGGAGGCGACAACGTGGTATTGACCGCCCATGTCCGAGGCGAACCCCGTCAAGAAGATCACGAAGCAGGCGACCGAGAAGCTGTTCGCAGTGCTGAACCGCGCGGACGAGCTGGGCGGCGAGCTTCGCGACTATCTCCAGGAGCGCGTCGCGGTCGACCCCCGCTACGTGACGGCGCGCAAGCGGATCGCGAAGCTGCTCGGGCGCAACTACGAGTCGCATGCCGAGGGCGCGGCGAAGCAGCACGCGAAGGCCGAGCGCACCGCGGCCGTCGCGGCCACGACGCCGACGGCGACCAAGGCCGACAACAAGTCGTTCGGTGACCCGTCGATCAAGGCGCAGATCTTCGGCAAGAAGAGCTGCCCGTGGAGCGGCCGCGCGATCACGCTGCTCGAGCGGCACAAGGTCGATTACGACTTCGTCGATCTCGAGGAGCCGGAGCACGAGAGCAAGCAGACCGGCCTTACGATCGAGACCCGGCAGAACACGGTGCCGTACGTCTATCTCCGCGGGCTGTTCGTCGGCGGCTTCAACGCACTGTCCGAGGTCGAGCGGCTCGGCCAGCTCGAGGTCGCGCTGATGTCGGCCGAGGAGCGAGCGGCGGCACCCGCACACCAGCGGAGCGTCGTGATCACGGCGCGTCCCAACACGGACGAGGTGGCCCCGGCCGACGCCGAGGTCACCGAATCGTGAGCTGCCTGACCAACCGGGAGGGATCGTCGGGGGGTGTGGGTGGGAGTGCTTCATCGAAAGGCCAGTCAGGCCCCACCCGAGCGACGATAACTATCTGAACTTGCTGCGCCGAAACCTGGCATCTCGCGTGTAATCATCACGTGACATGAACAAGACCCTGCTCGCATCCGGTCTGGTGAGCGCACTCGGACTTCTCGGCTGCACGACGGACGACCCGACGCTGGGTACGAACCAGGGCATGTCGTTCGAGGAGTTCAAGGCCCAGGCGGCACGCGAGATCGGGACCGGGTTCTACGTGGTCGACGGCGACCGCGTGGTGTCGAGCGACGACCAGTTGTTCCAGATCTGGAGCGACATGCAGCAGGGTGCCCTCGCGATCTACACGGTCGGCACCGGTGGCGCCGACATCAAGTGGACCCCGGCCCAGCAGGTCAACATCACCTACTGCATCGGCGCGACGTTCAACGCGGTCAACAAGCAGAAGATCATCGACGGGATGACGGTCGCGACGACCAACGGCTGGGAGACGTTCGCGAACGTCAACTTCGTCCATCTCACCGCACAGGATGGCGCGGGCTGCACCGCGGCGAACACCGCCGTCATGTTCGACATCAACCAGGTCACCGGTCAGCCGTACCTGGCTCGCGCGTTCTTCCCCAACAACCCGCGCGCCGAGCGCAATGTCCTGGTCGACACCACCGCGCTCGACCCGGCGACCTCGGGCTACCCGCTCGCGAACATCCTGGGCCACGAGCTCGGCCACACGCTCGGCTTCCGCCACGAGCACGTCCGCCCCGAGGCGCAGAACCCGGCGGCGACCGCGTGCAACGAAGGCACCGAGTTCCGCGGCATCGGCGCCTACGACAAGCTGTCGGTCATGCACTACCCGCAGTGCAACGGCGACCAGACCTCGACGCTCGCGTTCACGCTGCTCGACAAGGCCGGCGTCGCGGCGATCTACGGCGCGGTCGGCGCCAACGCGCGCCCGATCTCGAACATCTCGTCGCCGAGCGAAGGCGCGAACGTTCCGCAGAACTTCCAGGTCGTCGCCCAGGTGATGGACAACGACCTCCAGAAGGCCGAGCTCGTCATCGACGGCACGCTGTCCACCACGCTGACCGGCGCCCCGTTCGAGTTCCAGGTCACGAACCTCGCGCTCGGTGGTCACACGCTCGAGGTCGTCGGGACCGATGTCGGTGGCCAGACCGGCACGATGCTCGTCAATGTCACCGTGACCGGTGGCGGCAACGGGAATGGCGACGGTGACGGCAACGGCAACGACATCACGGGTGGCTGCAACGCCGGTGGCTCGGGTGGTGGCCTGCTCCTCGGCTTCGGGCTGCTCGGCCTGGTCGGTCTCATCCGCCGCCGCCGCTAGCTGCCAATCAAACGCTCTCTCGCGGCGACCGGGTCCTCTTCCTCGGTCGCCGTTCTCCGTTTCGGAGACGGGATCAGGGCGCGCAGAGGTAGAGGCTGTTCTTGCCGCCGAAGCCGTCGTCGACCTGGTCCGGGTTCGCCGGATCGGCGATCCACTCGCTGCCGTCGACGATGAACTTGTACTGGTGCGCGCCGGCCTCGAACGTGTGCGAGCCCGTCCACGCCTGGTCGGCGCCGCGCGCGAGCTCGACCGCTCCGTTCGCAGGATCACCACCCCATGCCACGAAGCTTCCGGTCAGCCAGACCGACGACGCGGTGCCGCGACCCTCGAGCCGGAACGGCTGAGCGCAGGTCGTCGCGGCGGGCGTGTCGGCCGACGCACCATCGGCGGTCACGCTGCCATCGATCATTGGATCGTCGTCATCGCCCTTGCCGTAACCCGGCGGGCGGCAGGCGACCAGCACGAGACACGTGGCGATCCGGGCGAGCTGCACGCGGTCGCGAGCATCAAGTCACGTGCCACGTGGCGCCCGCCAGCGCGCGCCACGATCCAGGCACCTGCACCGGCACGTCGACAATCGCAGCGTGACCGCCGGCGCACCAGGTTGCCAAACGAAACATCAGCTGCGGTCAGCCGCGGATGTCCGTGATCCGACACCACGAAACCTACTGAACAGATCGACCGCGCCGGGCATGGATCATGGAGGCGCCCGGACCGATGCGCAGCTTCGTCCTCGCCGCCCTCGCGCTCGCCGCCGCGTCGTCGACGGCGCACGCGATCGACCCGGTTCCCTCGTTCCGGTACCTGGTGACCGGCAACGGCTTCGGGTTCCAGGTATTCGACGTCGGCGCGAACACGATCAAGCACTACCTCGAGCGTCCCTACCGGTTCATGCGAGCGAGCCCGTCGAACCCCGACGGCGAGGGCATCGTGCGCCGGAACCTGGTGTTCGATACCTACTTCGGGGTCAAGGCAGGCAGCACCGCCGCGTGGCTCGGCGGCAAGACCGCGAGCGAGGTCGGCTACGTCGCGGAGACCAACATGATCCGGTCGGCCGTGTCGGTCGGTGGCGTGACGACCGAGTCGTTCTTCGTCTCGCCCTATGGCTACAGCGGCAACGCACTCGTCATGCTCGTGAAGGTCACGAACACCGGCGGCGCCGCGGTCCCGGTCAGCGCGTACACGCTGCATAACTTCAAGCTCGGCTCCGCCCCGAACCCTGACGCGCCGGGGGCGAACAGCGAGTCGATCGCGTTCGACGCTGCGTCGCAGTCGACCACCGAGAGCGGCCCGGGTGGCGGGTCGATGATCTACGTCCCGATCGGCGGGCTGGACGCGTCGAGTTGCGCCGACGATGTCTACCAGACGGTCGCGGCGGGCACCGGCATCACGATGACGCCGACCTGCAGCGGCACCGACAAGAAGACCGCGTTCGCAAAGGATCTCGGCTCGGTCGCGCCGGGCGAGTCGAAGTGGTGGGGCGTCGCGGTGCTGTTCGATCCCGATGGCGACGCGAATGGCGCACGCCAGAACTGGGCGGCGTTCGTCGGCGACAAGACACCCGACGCGCTGCACGCCGCGATGCTCGCCGAGTGGGACGCCTGGCGGAAGCCGTCTCCGGGCGGGATGTCGGAAGCCGAGACGGTGGTGTGGCGTCAGTCGGAGGCCGTGCTGCGAATGGGTCAGGTGCTCGAGCCGTACCAGGACAGTCCGCGCCGCAAGAACCACGGGATGATGCTCGCGAGCTTGCCGCCCGGCGGCTGGCACACGGGTTGGACCCGCGATGCGATGTACGGGACGGTGGCGCTCGCGCGCGGGGGCCATCACGTCGAGGCCAAGAAGTCGCTCGACTTCTTCCTCGATGCAGATGCGGGTCGCTACAGCTCGTTCCTGAACGACGTGCCGTATCGGATCTCGACGGTCCGCTACTTCGGTGACGGGGAGGAAGAAGCCGACTTCTCCGGCGCGCCGACCCGCAACATCGAGATCGACGGCTGGGGCCTCTACATGTGGGGCGCGCGGGCCTACGTCGATGCGAGCGGCGACGTCGCGTGGCTGGCGCAGGCGACCCGGAAGGGCGACACGGTCTACGACGCGATCCGCGAAGGCGTCGCCGAGCCCCTCGCCGCGAACATGGAACAAGCCGGGATGGCGATCGCGGATGCCTCGATCTGGGAGGTCCACTGGGGCAACCGCGAGCACTTCCTGTACACGACCGCCGCGTCGGCTCGTGGGTTCTGCGACATGGCCTCGCTGGCACGCCGCGCCGGCCGCATGGACGACATCGAGCGCTATCGCGGCCTGCACGACAAGGCCGTCGCCGCGATGAAGTCGTTCTTCATCGACAGCAACAAGGTGCTCGCCGGATCGCTCGAGCGCCTCGCGCGCGGCTCGAACTATCGCGACGGCGCAGCGATCGAGACCCTGACCTGGTCCCTGATCCCAGCGGATGGCTCGATCGGCAAGGCGACGCTCGACGCGATGTCGTTCCTGCAGACGCCAGCGGGCGGCTACAAGCGCCTCGAGGGCTCGCAGGATCAGTACGACACCGACGAGTGGATCCTGATCGACCTGCGCGCATCGTCGGCGTTTCGTCGGGCGGGCGACGGTGCCAAGGCCGACCAGCTGCTCGAGTGGGTGACCGGGCAGGGGTCGGTCAACTACAACCTGCTGCCCGAGCTCTACAACACACGCAGCGCGAGTGGTCAGATCGGCGCCTACGCGGGCTCGATCCCGATGGTCGGCTACGGCGCTGGCGCGTATCAGATGACCCTGCTCGATCGCGCGGGCAGTCTCGAGCCGAGCGATTGCGGCGAGCTCGATCTCGGCGAGGAGCCAGTTCCAGGTGGCGGCGACGACGATGGCGCGGGCGATGGCCGCAGCGGCGTCGCGTGCGTGTGCAGCGGTGGACCGGGGGCACCGGGCACCGGGATCCTGTTCGCGAGTGTGCTGGCGTTCGTGCTGCGGAGGCGGCGGCGATGACCGCGGTCGTCGAGCTGCGCAGGATCGGCAAGCAGTTCCCGGGCGTCCGGGCGCTGCACGACGTGTCGCTCGAGATCGCCCGCGGCGAGGTGCTCGGGCTGGTCGGCGAGAACGGCGCCGGCAAGTCGACACTGATCAAGATCCTGGGAGGCATCTACCCGGCCCGCGAGTTTGACGGCGAGCTCGTGGTCGATGGTCAGCCTCGCGCGCTGCGCGGCGCGAGCGACGCGCGCCGCGCGGGGATCGCGGTCGTCCACCAGGAGCTCAGCCTGGTGCCGGAGCTGTCGGTCGCCGAGAACCTGATGCTCGGGCGCGAGCCGGCCCGGTTCGGGATCATCGATCGCGCACGGCTCGAGGCCGAAGCGCGCGACCTGCTCCAGGTGCTCGAGCTCGACGTCCCGCTCGACACCCCGATCGGGCAGCTCGGCATTGGCATCCAGCAGCTGATCGAGATCGCGAAGGCGCTCGGTGAGCAGGCGAGCGTGATCGTGCTCGACGAGCCAACCGCGGCGCTCACGGATGGCGAGATCGAGCGGCTGTTCGCGCTGGTCCGTGAGCGGGCCACCGATGGTACCGCGTTCGTCTACATCTCGCACCGGCTCGAGGAGATCGCGGTGCTGTGCGATCGGGTGGCGGTGCTGCGCGACGGTGAGCTGATCGGCGTCCGGAACGCAAAGCTGACGCCGGCCGCGGAGCTCGTCGGGCTGATGACCGGCAAGGAGCTCGGTGACGTCCATGCCCGGCCGGTCGCGGATCGCCAGTTCGGAGGCGTCGTGCTCTCGGTCGCACATCTGTCGGTCGCGCATCCGACGTTCCCTGGCCGCGTCGTCGTCGACGACCTGTCGTTCGAGGTTCGCGGCGGCGAGGTCGTCGCGCTGGCCGGCGCGATGGGCTCGGGTCGCACCGCGACGCTGTCCGCGCTGTTCGGGATCGCGCGAGCCGCGACCACGGGTACGGTCCGTGTTGATGGCAAGCGAGTCAGCCTGGCGCGACCTGCCGATGCGATCGCCGCGGGTTTCGCGTTCGTCCCCGAGGACCGCAAGGCGATGGGCCTCGTGCTGTCGCTGTCGGTGGCCGATAACCTCGCTCTGTCGTCGCTCGGCCGGCTGACGCGGTTCGGAGTGGTCGACGACGCGCGCGTCGAGCAGACCGCGCTCGCCCGGCTTCGCGACCTCACGATCCGGGCGCCCGGCCTGCGCGCCGAGGTCGCGACCCTCTCGGGCGGCAACCAGCAGAAGATCGTGATCGGCAAGTGGCTCGAGCTCGCGCCGCGCGTGCTGCTGCTCGACGAACCGACCCGCGGCGTCGATGTCGGTGCCAAGACCGAGATCTATCGCCTGGTCGAGGAGCTGACGGCGCGCGGGCACGCGGTGCTGCTCGCGTCGTCGGACCTCCCCGAAGTCGTGCGGCTCGCCGATCGCGTGCTCGTGCTCCGCGAGGGCCAGCTCGCCGGCACGCTCGCGGGCGACGCGATCACCCAGCTGTCGATCATGAAGCTCGCGATGGGAACCGCGATCACCGGAGTGGCCTCGTGAAGCTCGAACGCAATGCGGCGCCGCGGACCGGGCGCCGGCTGGATCTGAACCTGTGGGCGATGGCCGGTGTGCTCGCCGCGATGTGGCTGGTCCTCGCGATCGCACCGGGCACGCGCGGCACGTTCCTCACCCAGGGCAACATCGCGACGCTGCTCTCGCAGTACTCCGTGCTGCTGATCGTCGCGGTCGGCATGACGTTCGTCATCCTGATCCGTGGGATCGATCTGTCGGCCGGTGCCACCGTCGCGCTGACCGGCGTCGTCGCCGCGCTCGTCCACACCAGGCTCGGATTCGCGGCGCCGTGGGCGATCCTCGCGGCGCTGGTCGTCGGCGCCGCGATCGGCGCCTGGCACGGTCTGTGGTCCGCGTGGCTCGGCGTGCCGGCGTTCATCGTCACGCTCGCCGGCTTCAAGGCGTATCGCGGGGCCGCGCTGGTCGCATCGGACGCGACCAGCATCCAGCTCGGCGACGAGCTCGCGATCCTGAACGGCCAGCTCCCGGTGACCGCCACCTGGGCGGTGGTGCTCGGCGTGCTCGTGCTCGGCCTGTGGATCGTGTATCGCGAGGCGCGCCGGCGCGCGGCGTTCGGCCTCGAGCCACTGACGGTCGCCGCGGTCGCGCTGCGGATGGCAGGGCAGGTCCTGCTGGCGGGCCTCGTGCTCGGCGTGTTCGGCGAGACCGGCGTGCCGGTGCCGGTGCTGATCGCCGGTGCGGTCGCGATCGCGGGCGTGTTCGTCACGGCGCACGCGGTTCGGGCGCCACCTCTACGCGATCGGCGGCAATCCCGAGGCCGCCCGGCTCTCGGGCGTCGCGGTGCAGCGGACGACGATCGCCGTCTACACGATCATGGGCGTGCTCACCGCGATCGCCGGCATCGTCGCCGCCGGGCGCGGCGGCAGCGTCAACGCCAGCACGCAGGGCTACCTGCTCGAGCTCGACGCGGTCACCGCCGTCGTGATCGGTGGGACCTCGATCGCCGGCGGCCGCGGCTCGGTCACCGGCACCGTGCTCGGCACGCTGGTCTACGCGACGCTCGCGAACGGGATGAGCCTCCTGCACATCGACTCCAACTGGCAGCTCGTGCTGACCGGCGGCATCCTGCTGCTCGCCGTCCTGGTCGATGTCGGCCTGAAGCGCGGACGCCGGCTGCGCACGCTGACGCTCGCGCTCGGCGCCGCGGGGCTCGTGGCAGGCACGGTCGTCGTGCTGCTCGCCGGCTCGACCGAGCGCAAGCGACCCGAGGTCGCATTCCTGCTCGCGACGTTGCAGGAGGAGCGCTACCAGAAGGACCTCGCGCTTCGAGGCCCACGCGAAGCAGCTCGGGCTCGCGACCTCAGTGTTCGCCGCGGACAACGACACCGCGAAGCAGCTCGCGCAAGTCGAGGATGCGCTGACCCTCGGTGCCAAGGTCCTCGTGATCCAGCCGACGGACAGCCAGGCTGCGGCGCGATTCGTCGAGCTCGCCCATGCGCGCGGCGCGAAGGTCGTCGCCTACGACCGCGCGATCGTGTCCGCGCAGCTCGACTACTACGTGTCGCACGACAGCTATCGGGTCGGCGTGTTGCAAGCGCGTGCGGCGATCATAGCGACCGGCGGCCAGGGCAACTACGTGCTGTTGTCCGGGCAGTCGGGTCACTCGGTCGCGACCGAGATCACCCGCGGCTACGAGGACACGCTGCGGCCGTACGTCGCGAGCGGTGCGATCCAGATCGTCACCCATCAGTGGCACAGCGCGTGGTCGAACGAGCAAGCCCAGCGCACCGTCGAGGACGCCCTGACCACGAGCAAGCACCAGCTCGCCGCGATCCTCGCCAACAACTCCGGCATGGCGCGGGGCGCGGTCCAGGCGCTCGAGTCGAAGCACCTGCGCGGCGTGTTCGTCGCGGGGGCCGATGCCGATCGCGCCAACGTCGAGCTGGTGTGCCAGGGCAAGCAAGCGCTCGAAGTGCTGAAGGACATCCGTCCGCTCGCCGAGACCGCGGCTGTCGTCGCCAAGCAGCTCCGCGACGGCACGCCGCGATCCGGTGACCAGGCCGGTGACACGGTCGCGATCGCCGGCGCGCGGATCCCGGTCGCTGCGGTGCGGGTCGAGCCCGTCACCAGGGCCAACGTCCAGTCGCTGCTGCTCGACAGCGGATTCCTGACCGCGGGTGATGTACCCGCCTGCGGAGATACCCAGTGAACACCCGAATCGTGCTGACTCTGATCCCCTGTGCGCTGGTCCTCGCCTCGCAATCCCACGCCCAGCCCGCGCCCGCGCCGGACGACACCTGCGTCGCGTGGGTCGGCGACAAGTGCGTCGCGCGCCCCTCCGCCGAGCCGACCGAGCCACCGGAGCTGGCGCAACCCACGCCTGTGATCGCCACGCCGGCGACCGCCGTTGCGCCGGTCGCCCCGAAGCAGACCGCGGCGGTCGAGTCGATCTCGTCCGCGAACACGGTCGGACCGACCGACAGCACGGCGGCCAAGGCTCCCGGCGTCGCGGTCGCGGACATCCAGTTCGAGCTCCACGGCTACGCGCGGATGCCACTGTCGACCCAGATGAAGCGCGAGCCGTACCTGGTCGACAACGACTACTTCCTGTCGGGCTTCGCGTACACGCGGCTCTACGAGCCGGACTGGTCCGAGCTGTTCTTCTCGGCGCGCCGCGGCAACTACAAGGCCGAGTTCGGGCTGTTCGCGTCGCTGTACTCGGACTACGCGAGCACGCGACTCGAGAACCAGTTCGGGATCGCGCAGGCGAGCGTCACCGCCGAGAAGTTCCTCGATCACGAACCGTTGTCTGTCCAGATCGGCGTGTTCTGGGATCGCTTCGGCTACATCGCGCCGTACGACACCTACGTCTACGGCCGCACGCACCAGGGCGGGCTCAAGGTCGCTTACCAGCTTCCCGGCGGCGGCAAGGTGCAGGCCGGCATCGGCATGCACCAGGCGCAGCTCCAGCAGAACCTCGGAATGACCCCGGTCGCGCACGTCGCGGGCGCGTACCCGGTGATGCCGGACCTCGAGCTCGGTGCGTACCTGCTGCGCACCTGGACCCGCGACGAGCGCCAGCTGTCGCCGATCCAGGACGGCACGATGTGGGTGACCGGCCTCGACGCGCGCTACAAGCTGCCCGGCGACCGTGGCAACGCGCAGCTCGCGTTCGCGTTCTACGACATGGACAAGGTGCTGTACCTGGCGCCCGCGCTCGAGGTCATGCACTCGACGGGTGGCCGCGGACTCGCCGAAAACTTCCTCGGCACCGAGTCGTCCGACGACGGCACCGGCCGGATGTACACGCTCGCCGGCGACGCGCCGATCAAGATCACCGACCAGATCGGGATCCGCGCTTTCGGCATGATGACCTGGGTCCGCAGCAAGCAGGTCGACGAGATGGACCCCGGCATCAACCGCGATCGCCGGCTCTACCTCAAGTGGGGACTCGAGCCGTCGTATCGGCTGCTCGAGCACCTCCAGGTCTCGCTGCGGTTCGACCGCGTCGTGCTCGACGTCTACGACGCGGAGAATAGCTTCCGCGTGATGTCACCGAAGGTCTCGTTCCCGCTCGACAACTGGGGCGAGATCTTCGTCATGTACTCGCACTACTGGTACGGCGACAAGGTCCACCTGCGCGCCGGCCAGGTCCCGCTCGAGACCGAGCCCGACGCAGACGCGTTCAAGCTGCAGGCGCAGGTGGTATGGTAGCGAACGTCAATATTCGTCGTGGTCGACGACGGTGAGCGCACCAGCGTTCGCCTGCTCGAGCGCATCGCGCGCCTCGGCTGCGGTGGTGACCGCGACCGTGACCGCCGACTCCGGGCGCAGGCAGCGCTGGCATGCCGCGCGGACATCCGCGGGGGCGAGTGCGGCGAGCGCGACCGGCAGCTGCGCGGTGAAGCCGGCCGGGAGATCGAACACCGCATCGCGCACCGCGAGCTGCATGCGCTGGCGCGCGGTCGCGACGTGGAACGGCATCGCCCCGACCAGGTAGCTGCGCGCGAAGTCGACCTCGTCGTCAGTCGGTCCGTTGGCCGCATAGTCGGCGAACAGCTCGAGCGTCAGCGCGACGGCCGGACCCGCGACGTCGATCCCCGCGGCGGTCCAGATCTCGAACCAGTGGGGCAGGCGAGACCGCCGCAGCGCGCAGCCGGCGCCATAGCTCCAGCCGCGCTTGACGCGGATCTCCTGCATCAGGCGGGAGCTGAACATCCCGCCGAACACGGCTTCGGCGATCGTGAGCGCCGCGGTATCGGCCTCGCCATAGCGCGACGACAGGTGGCCGATCCGGATCTGCGCCTGCGTACGGTCCGGCTTGTCGACGAGGATCAGCCGGCGGCCGCTGGTCACCGCGGCGGGGAGCTGGACGTGATTCTCCGGCCGCGCGCGCTGGGCAGCGCTCGACCAGCCGCGCGACGATCCGGGCGGCGGCCGCCTCGTCGATGTCGCCCGCGAGCCCGATCACGAGGTTGCCGGCGACGACCTCGCGGTGCCAGAGCGCGACCGCAGCGGCGCGCTCGATCTTGCGATCGAGGCCTCCGTGCCGAGTGAGGTCCGGCCGTGGCGTGACCGGGATGGCACGACCAGTCGAACCAGCGTGTCGCGAGCGCCGAGTCGTCGTCGCGGATCTCGTCGAGCACCTGCGGGGTCTCGCGCAGCAGGCGCGTGCTCGTCCTCGGCGAACCGGGGCTCGGCGAGGATGTCGGCAGCGAGATCGATGACGGCATCGAGGTGGCGCGACAGCGCGACGCCCGACAGCGTGACCGCATCGCGCGACACGCCGAGGTCGAGCGCGGCGCCGAGGCTATCGAGGGTCTCGTCAAGCTCGGCGCGATCACGACGGCCAGCGCCGCGGCGCGCGAGCATCGCGGCGTGCCGGTGCAGACCCTCGATGCCGAGCGGGTCCGCCGACGCGCCACCGCGGATCGAGACATCGAACCAGACCAGCGGGGTGTCCGGCGACGGCTCGACGATCACGACCGGCGACTCAGCTCTCATTCGCCATCCTGTTCGCCATCCTGTTCGCCATCCTGTTCGCCGTCGTCGCCATCGTCGTCGTCCGCTCCTTCGGCGCCCGCCTCGGGCTCCGCGATCACGATCGTGCGGCGCTCGCTGGCCAGGTAGGTCCGGATCACGCGCGCGACGTCCTCGACGGTGACGTTCGCGAGCCGCTCGGCGATCGTCGTCACCTTGCGGAAGTCGCCGAGCGCGGTCTCGTAGTGGCCGAGCGCCTCGGCCTTGCCGTCGACGTCGACCAGCGAGGTCCAGAAGTCGGTCTCGGCGATAGCTTTGGCCTTCTCGACCTCGGCGCGCGCCGGCGGGTGCTCGACCAGGCGTGCGAGCTCTTCGTCGACGATGCCGAGGATCTCGTCGGCGGTGTGGCCGCGCGCGGCCGTGATCGCGAGCCGCAGCAGCGACGGATCGCGGAACGGCGTCAGCTGCGCGTCGACCGACGACGCGACCTCGCGCTCGATCACCAGCTTGCGATACAGCCGCGCGGACGGGCAGCCCGCGAGGATCGTGGCGACGGTCTCGAGCGTCGCCCAGTCCGCGGCATCCTGGCCGGGCGCCTTGTAGCCGACGAGCAGGCGATCCGTGGCGATCGGCTTGGGCGCGCGGATCACGCGCTCGCGCGTCTGCTCGGGCTCGCTGATCTGCGGCACCTCGGGCAGGGGCGCCGACGGGATCGCGCCGTAGCTCGAGGCGACGAGATCGAGCAGCGCGGGTTCGTCGAAGTCGCCGACGCAGACGATCGTCGCGTTGTTGGGCGCGTACCACGTTCGATAGAACGCGCGGATCTCGGGCAGCGCGAGCGCGCGGATATCCTCCATCCACCCGATCGTCGGCCAGCGGTACGGATGGACGGTGAACGCCTGCGCCATCAGCTGCTCGTCGAGCCAGCCGTCGACATCATCCTCGACCCGCTCGCGGCGTTCGTTGGTGACCACGTCGCGCTCGGCCTCGACCGGAGTCGGCTCGAGCACGAGGTGCTGCATGCGCTCGGCCTCTAGCCGGATCCCGAGCGGCAGATCGCGCGTCGGTAGCGACAGCCGGTAGTACGTCCAGTCAACCCAGGTGGCGGCATTGGACTCGCCGCCGGTGCGCTCGACCAGGCGATCGAAGTCACCCGGCGGCAGGCTCTCGGTCTGGCCGAACATCAGGTGCTCGAACAGGTGGGCCATCCCCGTCGCGCCCGGGCGCTCGTGCCGCGAGCCGACGCGATACCAGGTCTGCAACGCGACGATCGGCGCACGGCGATCGATCGCGGTGATCAGGCCGAGCCCATTCGCGAGTCGGTAGCGACGGGCCATCGCACCGCCGCGGCCTGCAGCTGCTTCAGCTTCGAGCTGCCACGACGAGATCATGATTCTTGATACCACGCACGACCACGTGGGCGACGCGTCACGGCTCCGTGGATCCACGTCGCGCGCGAGCGATGCGGTTGTGTGTTGACGCGCCCGTGATCTTCGGATTCATCCAGCGTCGACGAAGCTCGGCTCGAGCGCGAGGTCGGCCTCGCGGGCGAGCTCGCGCAGCGCCGGCGCCGCACGAAACAGCTCTCCCGGCGCGCGCATCCCGACCGGGCCCGCCCCACGTGCCGCGAGCTGGCGCGCAGCCCAGGCGGTGACGATCGCCGTGGTGCGATACAGATCGTGACCGCGCAGCGAGATCTGCGTGGTGGAGAACCCGCGCCGCACCTGCGCGACGATCGCGAACCGCGTGCGCGTGAGATCGTCGCCGGGCGGGGCATACGGCGCGAGCAAGCCAGCGGCGGCGCGAGGCACCAGCGGAAGTGCGTGGGCGACCAGTCGCGCGAGCCCGGTCGCGCGCCGACTCAGCGAGGCGTAGGTCGTCACGAGCTGCGTCGCGACGTGATGCGGGATCGAGATCGCCTCGCCACCGGCATACGCGATCGCCTCGCGCTCGCCGCCGAGCGCCGGCCCGACATTGACCCGGCGGGTCTGCCCAACGCGCCCGGGCTCCCAGCGATCACGGCACCACACCAGCGGGCGGTGACCGATCGCTCCGAACAACGCGCGCTGGCTGCCAGCCGACAGGGCGAGATCATCGTAGACGTGGCTCGTCGCGATCTCGTCGAGCGGCGCCAGTTCGGCGATCCGCGGGGCGGGCGTGTCGCGAACCGGAGGACCCTCGTCGGGCTCCTCGGCGAGGTGCTGTGCGGCCCACGCCGCGGCGAGATCGCCGATCATGCAATCGAGCCCGGCGCCGGGCAGGGCGACCAGGCCCGCGCGCCGGACCGTCGACTCGTGGCGTTCGTAGAGCGCGTGCATCACCGCCTGCTCGCCGCCGACGTCGAGATAGTGCGCACCCGCCGCCATCGCCGCGACCAGCACCGGCGCTGCGGTCTCGCGCAGCGGACCTGCCGCGTTGACCACGACGCGCGCGTCCGCGAACGCCCGCGCGAGCGACGCTGCGTCGAACGCGTCGCAGACCTCGGTCCGGATCGGCGCCCCACGGCCGGCATCAAGGGCCGGCGATTCAGTCCCGGGATCGAGCACGGCGCGGCGCACGCCGATCGCATACGGCACGCCTGCCGCAGCGAGCGCGTCGCAGATCCTGCGCCCGACCACGCCACGCGCGCCGAGCACGACGATCAGGCCATCGTCACGGGAGCTCATAGCGAAGCCCGAGCCGGAACGCGTGCTGGATCCGGCTGTAGTCGCCGGCCGCGGTCGGGATCGCGTAGCCCTCCCGGACCGCCTCGCAAGCCGCCGTCGAGTAGTCGTAGCCCGAGTTGATGCATGCGATCTGATCGCGTGGATCGAACGCGCTGTCGTCGACCGTCACCCGCGGAAAGAACTGGAGCCCGTACGACAGCTGGACGATCAGGCTCGGCGTCACGCGGAGCTGCGCCCCGACGTCCGCGGTGAACGACAGCGGCGCGATCGTCGTCGGTGACGTGCGCGCCGTATCGGTCGCACTGGTCTCGACCCCGAGCCGACCGCCGAGCTGGAATCGCTGGCCGAGATCCCGCTGCTCGAGCCCGCCCCACAGCGCGAACGAGTCCTCGAACCCGCGCGGCCGCAGCGTCCACTCCGGCACGCCTTCGGCGCGGAACGAGCTGGCGTATGCGCGGACGTCGTAGGCCTGCATGCGCGACAGATCCTCCCACCGGCCACCGACGTGGAGCTCGAGGTTCCCGATCAACCGCGCGCGGACCTCGACATCGACGCTGGCAGGGAAGTGGATGTACGCGGTGCCGCCGCCCTCGAGCGTCTGGCCGCCGTCGCGCGGCGCCTTGGTCACCGTCACCGGCCCGTCGAGCTGGCTCTGGATCGCGAACCCCGGAGGCGTGTGATACGCGATCCCGATCCAGACCCCGCGGTAGAGCCGCGCCATGACGCCGACATTGATCCGGAGGTTCGAGGTCGAGATCGTCTTCGAGTCGAGATCGAAGTCGTAGACCTCCGAGGCCGCCGGATTCTCGAACCCGCACGGCTCGCCGTCGCAGTCGCCATCGACGCCGCGCTCGAGCGCGGTGTCCCGCGCGTAGCGCAGGCGCAGCGACGTGTTGTTGTGCGAGATCGAGGCGCCGAAGTAGAGCCCGGTCGTCGCCTTGATGCTGGAACCGATCGAGATGAACAGATCTCGCTGGCCGCCACCGAGCGCGTGGTAGCGCACGCCCGGATTGTCGAGGAATCGCTCGGAGGGCGTGGTCCGGAGCTCGGCGCCGATCGTCGCGCGCTCACCGGGATGATAGATGATGGCGATCATCCCGCCCGGTGCCAGCAGGGTGTCGTCGATGCTCGGCCCCGCGCTCGTGGTGCCATCCGGGGCGAGGGCCTGGCGATCGATTCCGATCTGGTCGACCACGGCCATCACCCCGAGATAGACCTCGTTGATCGTGCCGAGCCCGAGCGCGGACGGGTTCAGGCTGATCGACGTCGCGTGCGGAACGGTCGCGCCGGTGAACACCGCACGCCCGGTGGTCGGGTCCGTACGTGGCGATGCGTGCGCGACCGCGCTGCATGCGATGAGAGTGAGGATCGGCCAGCCGGCCATCGCGCGGAACGTATCACCACGTTAAGCTGCCGCGGTATGCCCGTCCCGATGCTCGCACGCGTTCTCGCGATCGCGGTCACCCTGTCACTTGTCGGTTGCGAGAAGACCGATCACGACAACATCGATAAGTGGATGCGGACCGAGAAGGGTCCGGGCAAGCTCAAGAAGGCCCTGGTCGACGAGGGGATCGATGCCGATCTCTCGGCGCACGCGGCGATGAACCTCATCAAGGCGCAGGAAGAGCCCCACGTGCGGAGCACGCTGGAGGCGATGTCGCCCGGCCGCCGGACCCAGGTGATCGGCAAGCTGGCCGAACGACTGTGGAAGGCGGCCCGGGTCGAGGACCCGATGAAGCTGCCGCAGGGGCCGCAGATCCAGGCCAAGGACTCGCTGGTCACCATCCGCAAGTGGGCGGACGACTCGCAGAAGCAGCAGATCGATGGCTACCTGCTCGATTGGTACGCGGTGTCGTCGTACGAGGGCCGCGCCAACCAGGGCGCCTCGAGCGGCGCATCGGTGATGCGGCTCGTCGGACCGGCGGGCGCGAAACGCATGGTCGCGGTCCTCAACAGCGTGATCGCGGCGCCCGGCCAGACCGACACCGTGAAGAACCGGATCGGCGACGAGCTGATGCTGGCGGTCGCGGCGACCGGCAGCCCCGAGTCGGTCGGCGCGATCCTCGACATCGTCAAGCTCGACCGCGGTGACGAGAGCTTGCCGAAGCGCGCGATGACGGTGCTCTACCGCGCCTATGTCGATCCCGGCGGCGACTTCGACATCGTCAGCCCCGAGCCGCTGGCGCCGAACCTCGACAAGATCGTGACGATCGCGAAGGACGACACCCAGGTCGGCGAGGTCGTGAACATCGCGCTCGACCTGATCCGGGTCACCGGCACGCCGCAGTGCTTCAAGCCGCTGCTCAGCATGATCGGCGTCGCGCACAAGGTTGGGGACTTTCGCTACGTGGTCGCGAACAAGGCGCTGGTCTGCGGCGGCAACAAGTCGATCGTCGAGGTCGTCACCGCGCTGCCGACCCAGGGCGCCTACGACCTCGCAGCTGTCTACGGATCGATCGCATCGGAGATCGCAAAGATGAGCCCGAGAGATAAGGTCCAGACCGCGCTGCGCGAGCTGCTCGGCCACAAGTCGACGATCGCGAAGTGGGTGGCGATCGAGGCGCTCTCGATCATGAAGTCCGAGGAGGATAAGCCCAAGATCGCGCAGCTGACCGGTAACCGGGACCGGCTGGTCGGCTACCACGGCAAGAATCCCTTGAACCTGAGCGACCCGACCCTGGGCGACCGGGCGAAAGAGGTGGTCGCGAAATTTGGAAACGCACTTCCTCCCAAGTGATCGCGTTCGCCGATTCAATGTAGTATCGTAGAAGACAGCCGGGAGAGGGTCGCAGCCGTCGCAGCGATTCTCCTGGGGAGTACACGCGCATGGACCAGAGCAAGAAGACGATGCGCCATTTCTACTGCCGTGACGTCCTATGGGAGACGTTCGAGCAGATGGCCAACGACTTCGACTGCTCGATCGATTACCTCGTCAACGAGGCGATGAGGTACTACGCGCGGTCGAAGAACTATCAGTCGCCGGGTGCACCGGGTGGTGGACCGAACGTGACGGGCGCCGGACCTGCCGTGAACAACAGCAGCGGGCCGACCTCGTATCCGCCCAAGGGCGCGAGCATCCGCGGCAACCCGCAAACCACACCGCCCAGCACCGCAGGACCCACGTCCGCGGCGGGTCGCGGTCGCGGTGGTCCGACGCCGGGCTACGCAGGTGCCGGCGCAGCAGGCGGTCGCGCGATGTCTGCGAGCGCAGGCGCAACCGGTGCGCCGGGGGTTGGCCCGGGCCCAGGCCCAGGCCCAGGCCCCGGGATGAATGGCCCGAGTGTGGATCCCGGCCGCGATCCGATGCGCGCGCCGCCGCCCGGCGGCGTCGGGCCGAACATGGGCTCCGCGGGTCCGACGCTGTTCCTGGTCTACAACGGGCAGCGTTATCCGGTGACCAAGGACCAGTTCATCATCGGCCGCGGCAGCAAGACGTCCGATCTCCCGATCAAGGACGGCAACATCTCGCGCAAGCACGCCGCGGTGATCCGCCGGAACGGGACGTTCTATATCAAGGACCTCGGGTCGACCAACGGGATCGATTACAAGGGCATGCGGATCGACAACAAGCGGATCGACGAGGGGGACGTGTTCCACCTCTGCGACTACGAGCTCCGCTTCACCTACCGCGCCGACTGATCTAGTCGTCCGGGTCGCCGTAGCGGCGGTCGACGTGCTGGAGCTCGGCGCACTCGTTCGCGCGGTTCGATCCGATCTTCGCCGACGCGAACATCCCCGCGCCGGCAACCACGCCCGCCGCGCCGAGGATCGTCCCGGGCACGTTGCGATCCTCGGTCTCGCCACCCTCGTCGCGTGGCTCGATGAACAGGATCACGGCGAGGCCGGCGACCACGGTCAGCGTCCCGGCGATCAGGTCGACCTTGACCGAGCTGGTGTCCCGCGTGCACGCCGTGATCGGTTCGCTGTGCCGCGGAGCCGGGATCTGAAATAGCGAGCACGCAGAGAGAACAGGACCGAGGACGATCGCGAGCGCACGCATGCGCGGACCATATCTCAGCGGTGGGTGTTACGGTCCGCCGAGTGAATGTCGAGCTCAAGCGCCGGGTCGAAGCGCTCCGCCGCCCGCTCGAGCTGGCCGCGGCGGACGGCTTCGCAGGCGTGCGCAAGGTGCAGGGGCTCGGCCACGCGTTGCGCACTGCGTGTGACGGCCTGATCGGTCAGATCGCGGTCGAGGGGCTGGAGCTGTGGCGTGGCACGCTCGCGCGCTGGGAGTCGCTCGATGAGCACCAGCAGACCGTCGAGGTCGCACGCGGGATGCGGCTGATCGCGCGGATGCCGCGTGCCGTGGTCGCGGTCGATCAAGCGTCCCGTGCGCAGGGTGCGCCGATGCTGGAGCCCGTCAAGCCGGCGACGCCGCGGCCCGAGAAGTCGCGCGTGAAACGGGCGAGCGTCGAGCCCGAGGCGGTGGTCGATCCAATGGCGGCGCCGACCAGCAGCCTGCCCGGCATCGGCCCGGCGTTCGCGGAGCGCCTCGCCGAGAAGGGCCTGTTCACCGTCGAGCATCTGCTGTGGTGCTTGCCGCGGCGGTACGACGACGTGCGTGACGCGCGCCCGCTCGCCGCGGTCTGCGCGCTCGACGAGGGCACGCGGGCGACGTTCGCCGCAAAGGTCGCCAGCTCGCGCATGATCTTCGCGCGCGGCCGGCGCTGGGCCGAGGTCCGGCTCGAGTCGATCGAAGCCGCGGACGCCGCGAGCGCGCTCGTGCGGTGGTTCAACGTGTTCGCCGGGATCGAGAAGCGGATGCCGCCGGGGGCGACGGTGGTCGTCTCGGGCGTCGTCCGCAAGCGCAACGGGCGGACGGAGTTTGCGAACCCGGACATCCTCGGGATCGAGATCGCAGAGCTCGAGCGCCCGGGCAAGGCGATGCCGTCGATCATCGCGCGCTATCCCGACGTCCCGGGCGTGCCCGCGAGCCGGCTGCGCACCGCGTGTGCGACCGCGTGCGCGCGCGTCGGCGACACCGCGGATGACGGCGTCCCCGCGCGGGTCGAGCAGGCCGCCGGCTTGCCCAGCCTCGGCGAGACGTTGTCGCGCCTGCACGCCCCGCCATCGGATCTCGCAGCCGAAGATCTCGCAGCGCTGAACCGCGGCGAGAGTCGGTGGCAGCGCCGGCTCGCGTTCGGGGAGCTGTTCGCGCTCGGCGTCGCGGTCGCGATGCGACGGCGCGAGCGCAGGGGCGATGCCGCCGTCCCCTGCGTCGCCGCGAGCGGGCTCGCCCACGCGATCCGGTCCGCGCTGCCGTTCACGCCGACCGGCGCCCAGGCTCGCACGATCGGCGAGCTCGACGCCGATCTCGCGCGCGCCACGCCGATGAACCGATTGCTCCAGGGCGATGTCGGCGCGGGCAAGACGGCGGTCGCGTTCGCCGCCGCGCTCCAGGTCGCGCGCGCCGGTCGCCAGACCGCGATCATGGCGCCGACCGAGCTGCTCGCGGAGCAACATGCCCAGACCTGGCGGCAATGGGCGGCACGCGTGCCAGGTGGGCTGCGCGTCGAGCTGCTCACGGCGTCGACGCCCAAGGGTGTCCGCGCTTCGTTGCTCGCGATGCTCGGCGCGGGACAGGTCGACATCTTGATCGGCACGCACGCGCTGCTCGCCGAGCGGGTCGGGTTCGGCGCGCTCGGCCTGGTCGTGATCGACGAGCAGCACCGGTTCGGCGTCGCACAGCGCGCGAAGCTGCGCGACAAGGGAGACGGGCAGGGCGCGCCGCACCTGCTGGTGATGACGGCGACCCCGATCCCGCGCACCCTCGCACTCACGGCGTACGGCGACCTCGACGTCTCGGTGCTCGACGAGCTGCCGCCGGGCCGCAAGCCGATCACCACCAAGATCCTGTCCGGCGCACGCGGCCGCGCGGCCGCCTACAAGCTGATCGCCGAGCGGGTCGCGGCTCGCGAGCGCGCGTACGTGGTGTGCGCGAAGATCGAGCCGGGCGAGGACGATGGCGAGCCCGGTCGCACGTGGCGCGACGCGGTGTCGACGCGCGACGAGCTCGCGGCCGCGTTGCCGGCGGCGCGCGTCGGGCTCGTGCATGGCCGGCTCGACAGCGCCGACCGCGATGCCGTGAGGCGGTCGTTCAAGGACGGCGGGATCGACGTGCTGGTCGCGACCACGGTGATCGAGGTTGGCGTCGACGTGCCGGCCGCGACCGTGATGGTGATCCACGACGCCGAACGGTTCGGGCTCGCGCAGCTCCACCAGCTCCGCGGGCGCGTTGGTCGTGGCGGCGACGCGGCGCACTGCATGCTGCTCGCGCAGGGTGCGCTGGGTGAAGATGCGGAGTCGCGACTCGGCGCCATGGTCGCCACGCGCGATGGGTTTGCGATCGCCGAACAGGACCTCGCGCTGCGCGGACCGGGCGAGCTGCTGGGACCGCGGCAGGCTGGTGTTCCGCGGCTGCGCTTCGGAAACCTACACGAGCACACCCAGCTCCTGCTCGAAGCGCGGGCGCGCGCCGAGGAGATCCTCGACGAGGATCCCGAGTTGCTCCGGCCGGATAATGCGTCGCTGCGGCGCGCACTGGAGCGTCGACTTGCACATCATGTGTATGGCGCCGAAGGTGGATAGTTTCGGACTCGTAACGAAACCTGCGCATTTTATCGTTGAACTGGAAGTCGTACTTAGTACGATGCGCCCCGATGAGGACGACACTCTGGCTGGCGTGTTCGATTGCCTTCGCGGCATGTGCCTGGGGTGAGAGTGCTGGACCCGATGACCCGCCGGGCGACGACGATCCCGAAGGTCCGGTGTGCGGCGACGGTACCTGCGCGGCGAGCGAAGCCAGCTCGTGTGCGACCGACTGCGGTCCGGTAAACCCGGTCACCTGCAACAACAACGGTGCCTGCGATACCGGCGAGACAATGGCGAACTGCGCGGCAGATTGCACACCGGCGGCGACCTGTCCGAACGGCACTTGCGATAACGGCGAGGACGAGAACACGTGTCCCGCCGACTGTCCGGTGTCCGGACTCGACTGCGATGACCCGTTCATCATCGCCGCGTGCACAGCTTGCGTGGTCTCGGGCGGATCGAACTGTCAGCTCGGCACGTCAGTGGCTGACTGCGCCGCGTGCGCGCTCCTCGCTCCTGAATGATTCTCTTCCGCGGCGCGCCACGCGAGGGGGCGTGGCCGCCGCGACGCACTTTTTACGGCGAGCGCGTCTGCGCCCCGAGCCACGCGAGGTAGGGCGCGTGACCGTCGGCGACCGGCAGGGCGACGACCTCGGGCACGCTGTAGTCGTGTAGCTCGACCAGCCGCGCGGAGAGCGCATCGTAGCGATCGCGCGTGGTCTTGATGATGGCGAGCGCCTCGGTGTCGTCGTGCACCGCGCCCTCCCAGTGATAGATCGACCGCACCTGCGGGACGATGTTCACGCAGGCGGCGAGCTGCTCGCCGACCAGGGTGCGAGCCACGGCGGCCGCCGCCTCGGCGTCCTTGAAGGTCGACAGCACGACGAGCGCGGACACGTCTGGCACGCGGCCCCTGTACCACGGCACCCGCGGCGTGTAGCTTCGTTCGCCGTGCTGATCGTTCAGAAGTACGGCGGGACCTCGGTCGGTTCGATCGAGCGGATGAAGGCCGTCGCGGCCCGCTGCCTCGCGACGGCGCGCGAGGGGCACTCGGTCGCGGTCGTGGTGTCCGCGATGTCGGGCGAGACCAACCGGCTGCTCAAGCTCGTCGGCGAGCTTCACGACGATCCCAACGATCGCGAGGTCGACGTTATCGTGTCGACCGGCGAGCAGGTGACCGTCGGCCTGGTCGCGCTCGCGATCCGGGCCGCCGGTGGTAAGGCGCGCTCGTTCCTCGGCCACCAGTGCAAGATCATGACGGACAGCGCGTTCTCGCGGGCGCGCATCGTGTCGATCGATAGCAAGCCGATCAAGGACGCGTTCGCGGCCGGCGAGATCGCGGTGATCGCCGGGTTCCAGGGCGTCGACGAGAAGGGCAACATCACCACGCTCGGGCGGGGCGGGTCCGATACGACGGGGGTCGCGATCGCGGCCGCGCTCGGGGCCGACGTCTGCGAGATCTACACCGACGTCGACGGGGTTTACACGACCGATCCCAATGTGGTCGCCACTGCACGCAAGATCGATCGGATCAGCTACGAGGAGATGCTCGAGCTCGCGTCGCTCGGAGCCAAGGTGTTGCAGATCCGGTCGGTCGAGCTGGGCATGAAGTATGGCGTGAAGATCCACGTCCGCACGAGCTTTTCGGATGCGCCGGGGACCTGGGTGGTCCCCGAGGAGCCTGACATGGAGAAAGTCGTCGTCTCGGGAGTCACTGTTGCCAAGGACGAGGCCAAGATCACCTGCAAGGATCTGCCGGATACATCCGGGGTCGCCGGCAAGCTGTTCGCGCCGCTCGCCGACGCCAACATCTCGGTCGACATGATCGTCCAGAACCAGGCCACCGACGGCACGACGGACCTCACGTTCACCGTGCCGCGCGGCGACCGCAAGCGAGCCGTCGAGATCCTCAAGGAGAAGGTGCCGGATCTCGTCGGGACCGAGGGCGAGCGCGTGCTGTTCGACGACGAGATCTGCAAGGTGTCGGTCGTCGGCGTCGGCATGCGCTCCCACGCCGGTGTGGCGAAGCGGATGTTCCAGCTGCTCGCCGAGGAGTCCATCAACATCCAGCTGATCTCGACCAGCGAGATCAAGATCTCCTGCGTGATCGCGCGCAAGTACGCCGAGCTTGCCGTCCGCGTGCTGCACGACGGATTCGGCCTGTCGCTACCTCTGAACGAACGCACGGGCCTGTGAGGGCCGACGACGGGGCCGAGTAGGGGTAGAGTGGGGAAGATCATGGGCGGCTGTACGAACTGCAAGGGCAAGTCCGGGTGCGATGATCGCAAGGGGCCGATGATGGCCTCGATCGACCAGGCACTCGAGCGGCTGTATCCGACGCGCACGTGGGGCGAGCCCGACGACGCCGAGGTCGTGGGCATCGAGCCCGACGAGCTGGCGGCGCTCGCCGACGAGCTCGCCAGCGAGCTCAAGGCCGCGACGTTCGTCCGGCCGGGCGACGAGGACGAGCCGTGCGATTACATCTACGTCCTGTGCCTCGGTCGTGCGCCGTGCATCGTCCAGGTCCGCGATCACGGCGTGGCGCCCCCGGCGGAGTGGGTCACTGCCGATCGGATCGACGAGCAATATCTGCGCGTCGTGCTCAGCCACCGGACGCGGGTCGCCGCGGTCCAGCAGGTCGCAATCACGGTCGAGCGCGCTGGTGACAGCTTCGTGGTCCACGAGCGGCCGCGCGCCGGCGTGTACGACGCGCCGCTGCTTCACCGGATGCAGAAGCTGGTCGGGATCCTGCCCGCATACGACCTGCTGCACATCGACTTCGGCGAGATCGCGCATGCGCCTCCGGGCTATCACGCGGGCGCCTGGCGCGATCTGTTCGGCGCCGACCCCTCGGTCGCGAACTACCTGTTCTATCCGCAGCCGACCACCATGGTCACCTCGTCGCTGATCACCGCGCGAGACCTGGCCGCATGAGCGACCCCCGGATCGAGGACGAGGTCCGCGAGGCATTGCGCGAGCTGGTCCAGGAGATCGGTGCGGTCTCGGCGCGGATCGTCGAGCACGACGACATCCGGACCGGTGTCCCGGCGCGCACGCTCGCCCTCGGCGGTGGCGAGTACCTCCGCGTCGAGCTGCCGACCCGGGTCGACCGCACGACTGGTCGCGAGCACGACGTCGAGGCCGCGTTCGATCGGATCACCCGCCAGCTGCGCGCGATCCGCCGGCGCTGGGAAGTCGCCCGGCTGCCCGAGGTCATGGTTGCACCGGGCGCCGTCCCGACCCAGGATCTGGTCGGCGCGCGGATCGAGACCTACATGAAGGGGCTCGCGGGGATCGATCGCGCGAGCAACGCGTTCGTCACCCGGGGCACCCAGCTGATCGCGTGCGCTCGCAAGCCGGACGACAACGAGGACTCCCGCTGGCAGTTCCTCGCGCGGCGCGCGCTCTCGACCCACGCGCCAGGCAGCTCGCATGGTGAGGTGATCGATCCAGACGCCTACGCGATGAGCTTCTGGTACGACGCGTCGCTCGTCGTGCTGCTCGAGGATCCGTACGCGCTCGACTTCGTGCGCCACCGCTGCCGCCAGGTCGCGCGCGAACTCTCGAACCTGTTGCCGCTGCTCGAACCCGATCCCGACGCGCCGGCTGCGATCCGGCGCCGGCCGCCGACGATCCCCTGAGTCACGTCCAGCACCGCATCGGCGCGAACCTACTCGACCCGGGTGAACACGAAGTCACGGCCGGCATCGGCATGACAACCGGTACAGAGCTCGACCCGGACCGGATCCCGGAGGAAGGGATTCTGTTAGACACGTCGCAGATCCAGCGGCTCCAGCGGGCCCTCGACGGCAACAAGGACTTCGACGTCGCGGGGTGTTTCATGCCGCACCATGCGTTCGTGTTCTACGACCCGAAGGGCGCGATCGTGGGCACGGTGGACGTCTGCTTTCTCCTGCCGGACGGCGTTCGCGACCCCCGAGACGCTGGTCAATCGGCCCCACTGGGGGCTGCTGCAGGTGCTCACCGTGGACCTCGGCCTCGACCTCGCGAATCCAGCCTGGCAGGGATGGCAGTGAACAGCTTCACCATCGTCCTCGGATTGTCCCGCGGCATGCGTTCATGGTTGAGAGCGGAAACGGTGCAATCGCGTCACGGTCTCGACGTGTGCTTCCGGTGCAGCCTGGCCGAGCAGAAGCCCGGGGGAATGGTGGAGACGATCGACTGGCGTCGGCTCGAGGCGCTGATCACGGATCTCGGGATGCTGATCCGCCATCCGGACTGGTAGTCCGTCTCGTTGCTGGCTGCCGCTCCTCAGCCTGCTGGGCTGTTATGATGAGCCGATGAAGCTCTGGGTGTTCGCGGTCCTGCTATCCGGTTGTTCGGAGTCTGTCAGCGCGCATGTCAATTGCCTCACGACGGCGGCGCCTGCCGTCGAGTGCACGGTGACGCAGAGCAAGGGCAAGTCCGAGATCGAGGCGTGCTGGGACTTCTCGGTCACCTGCGACAACGGCAGCGTCGTGACCGCGCCGCGTACCTGCGCGAAGGTCAAGGATGGCGGGACCGAGAAGGTCACGATCCCCGGCGACAAGCTGACGGGTATCGACAAGTGCGGCGGTAGCAAGCCTCCGACCCCGAAGCTCGAGAACCTCACGCTGAACGGCAAGGCGTCGAACAACTGATCGCGAGGCCTGCGGCCCGCCGCAGGCCGTGGGCAGGATCTTGATGAGGTAGCTCGCGCTTTCGCGCGCGCGGTTTTCTACAGCAACGTCTTCAGCACGCTCGCGTCGCCCTGGAGGGCGGTGCGCTGCATGTAGCCGTGCAGGCCGCGCGTCCCGCCGAGCTCCTCGCCACCGCCCGCGCGTCCGGGACCGCCGTGGGTGAGCGACGGCAACACGGTACCGGGACCTGGGCTCTGTGCGGCCATCTTCGAC
>JBBJLY010000153.1:0-20230 GCA_037720695.1 Kofleriaceae bacterium
GCGATCGGGAACCCATTCGCGGGGACGGCGCCGGCCGGCACGGAGAGGCCGAACCGCATCGCCTCCATTCGCTGCACGACCGCACTGTCACCGGCGACCATGATCTGGCCCGCCGGTGCGTCGCGATACGGCACGTCGCCGCTCTGGAAGTTCGGCGCGGTGTACGAGCCCGTGAAGATCGTCAGTGCCGGCGTGGCTGTACCGGCGACGACGTTGCTCGCCGTCGGTGCCGGCGCATCGAACACGGCCTTGCGCAGTGCCGGCACGATCTGCGTCGCGCGCTGCGTGGTGAACACCGCGGCGGACACGACATCGTCGCGCTCGTCGCCGCCGGGCTCGTCGAGATACGCGAGCAGCGGCTCGTAGACCGCGCGCGCGTCGATCGTCTTCGCATCGCCGCCCGTGCCCATCAGCGCCTCGAACACCGGCGATGCTTTCACGCCCCCGACGCGCTTCGTGATCACGAGCGCGTACGTCGTGCCTTCGGCGAGGCCGAAGCCGGGATACGGCCGCGCGATCAGATGATTCTCGAGCATCGTCTGCGTCTTCTCGGCGCGGAACCGCACCAGGATCGGCACTCGCGAGCTACGCCCCAGCGAATCGGGATCGACGTTGACGAGGTAGACCGATGCTCCCTCGGCAACCGAGCCCGCCGGATCCGGCAGCGACGGATGATCGAGCGTGCCGTCGAACCGCGCGAACACCGCGCCGTTGAGCCCGAAACCGTCGAGCGAGTCAGCCGCCTGGCGATACTTGTCGGCGATCAGGCTGTTCGTCGGAAACGCGGACAGATCGATGGTGCCATCGGCTTCACGCCGCAGATCGTTCGGGAACGGCAGCGAGTAGAAGTCGGTGGTATCGCCGGGCAACGCGAACAGCGCCGTCGCCGACGACGACTCGCCACATGCAGCGAGTAACGAGAGGCATGCGAGGGTGCGCATCGCCGCGAATTTATCACCATAAGAAGAGCACCAGAACGTTCAGCGCGGCCGTGTGGCTAAAACACGAGGACGCCGATGCCGCCGAGCGCGAGCCCACCGCCGCCGCCGCTGTCGCGAGGCCCATCCGGCTCTTGTCGTCGAGGAAGTACCAGGTAACGCCACCGCCGGCGACCGCGAGCCCGACGACCGCCAGCGCAACTCCGAGCTTGTGGGTATTACGGGCCTTCGGCCGCGTGCAGCTTCTTCTCGAGCGGACCGACCGCCGCCTTGACTGCCACGTCGACGGCCGCGCCGGCCTGCGCGCCCTCGTCGGGCAGCTTGTCGGGCACCTGGTTGAGGAGCTTGATCGTCGCGAGCACGGCGGCGTTCATCGTCTCGTTGAACGTGCAGACGTCACAGCGCCGCTCTCCTGCGCGACAACCTTGCCCGTATCGGTGCGTAGGATCGTGACGACGAACCCGAAGCTCGTGCCCGCGCCAGTGAGCGCCGCGAGGATCACCACGTCCGAGCCGGTCTGAACCTTGACCTCTTGCAGGCAGTGGTGAACGACGCAGCCCTCGGTCCACTTCGTCGAGTTGCGGGAGCCGCTCGCGCATGAGCATGCGCGGAGCGAGCCAGTACGTATTGGTGTCGAGCTGCTCCTCGAGGTTCTTCTCGAACGTCGATTCGTCGGCGGGCGTCGGGCCTTTGACGTCGAGGATACCGACGATGCGCTCCTTGCCGGTCGGGGCCGTTTCGGCTTCGGCGGCGTGGGCAGCGGCTCGGGCGGTGCCGGGGCAAGCGCGGGTGGTGGCGGCTTCTTCCTGCCTCGCTGTGCGTCGGCAACGCCGGTCAGGCCGACGAGCAAGCCGACGAGGCCGAGGAGGAGCGGCCCGCGCGAGGGCATCAGGCTTTGTCGACGGTCGTGATGAACTGCTTCATCAAACCGTCGATCATGAGATTGCGGTCGGTCACCGGATACTTGCCGTCCCGCCACCCCGCCTGAACGTCGTCGTACTTCTTCGAATTCTCGGAGATGACCGCCTTGTAGACGCCCACCTTCTTGACGATGTCCTTCTGGTTCCTGATGAAGTACGTGACCATCGACGCGCCCGCGGCGATCGATAGCACGAGGCCCAGCGGGCCACCCAGTGCGTACTTGAGGCCGATCCGCAGCGCGATCATCAGACCCGCGCCGATCGCGACCTTCTTCGCGCCCGACCCGTCGACAACCGAGTCTTTTGCGAGTGCAAACGAGGTAGTACCCGAGGCGATCAATAGCGCGATGAAGTTGCCGCGGCGCGTAGTCCAGCCCCGGTCGTAGTACTCGCGGATCGCCTGCTTCAGGAACGCGTCGAAATCGTTGTACAGACCCTGACTGCTCGCGCTCGGTTCCTTCGAAGCCTCGGCCACGTCTGCAAGATACCACTACAACGCGGTTTGACAGGGCTGGGGTGGTCGCACAGATTCGATGGATGCTGAGGACCTGTCTCGCGGTCATCGTTGCCGTCGCGGCTGCATTGCCCGCCCATGCGGACCTGACGGCGGGTCGCGACAAGCTGGTCGCCGGCGAGTACAAGACGGCGATCGCCGAGCTCGGCAAGGTCACCGGTAAGGACCGGCCCGCCGCGCGGATCTTGCTCGCGCGCGCAGATCGTGACCGGCGACTACGCCGGCGCCGACGCCACGCTCGCGCTGATGATCGCGGGCAAGGATGCGCAGGCCGCCGAAGTGCATCGTGCGCTTGCCGAGCTGCGCCAGGCGACCGGCCGGCTCGCGGATGCCTGAAAGGATCTCGAGCAGCTGTGGAAGACCGCGACGATCGCGGCGTGCGCACGCAGCTCGCGCCGTGCGGTTCGCGCAGGGCGACATCGCCGGATGAAACAGCTGTTCGCGATCACGCTCGAGGAAGAAGAAGAAGCTGTCGTATGACGACCCGGTCGCGATGTTCCACGTCGCGATGGCCGCTCGCTACACGAACAACATCCAGCTCGAACGACGCGTATCGCGAGGCGCTGCGCAAAGGGCCGCAGATGACCGATGTGGGCATCTCGTGGGCCGACCTGTTCATGCAGAAGTACGCCGCGCCGCTCGCGGAGCAGACGCTCGAGGAAGTGTTCAAGATCAACCAGCACCACCCCGACGCACATGCCGCGATGGCGGAGGTGATCGTCGAGACCAAGTACGACCTCGCGGCCGTGCGTCACCACCTCGGGCTCGCGCTCGCGATCAATCCCAAGAATGCGCGCGCGCTCAAGGTCCGCGCTGCGATCGAGATCGATCAGAACCAGTGGGACGACGCTAAGAAGACGCTCGAGACGGTGCTCGCCGTCAACAAGGAGGATCCGGAGGCGGTCGCCCTCAAGGCCACGATCGCGTGGCTGCGCGATGACTTGAAGACCTACGAGGCCGAGAAGAAGCGCGCGTTCGCGATCAACCCCGCGTACGCAAATCTCTATCGGGTCGTCGCCAACTCCGCCGTTCGCGAGCATCGCTACCGCGAGGCGATCGAGCTCGAGAAGGAGGCCGTCAAGCTGAAGCCCGACTTCTACGAGGCGATGGCGGGCGCGGGGCAGGGCTACCTGCGGCTCGGGATGGAGAAGGAGGGCCTCGAGTGGCTCGACAAGGCGTGGAGCGGCGATCAGTACAACGCGCGCACGCTGAACCTGCGCACGCTGTTCCGCGAGACCATCCCCAAGGAGTACACGGTCGCGACGACCAAGAACTTCCGCATCCGCTACCACAACGACGAGAAGGCGGTGTTCTCGCGCTACCTCGAGCCGACGATGGAGCGCGCCTTCGGGGACATGGTGCGCCGCTACGGCTTCTCGCCGAAGCACCCGACGACGCTCGAGATCTATGCGGACCGCGACGACTACGGCATCCGCACCGTCGGCCTGCCCGACATCGGCGCGCTCGGTGTCTGCTTCGGTCAGGTCGTGACCGCGATGTCGCCGGCCACCGGCAACATCAACTGGGGCATGGTGCTGTGGCACGAGCTCGCGCACGTGTTCGCGATCCAGCTCTCCAACTCGCGCGTCCCGCGGTGGTTCACGGAGGGCCTCGCCGAGTACGAGACGCTGATCGCATCGCCGAGCTGGCGGCGCGAGAACGACAACGACCTCTACGGCGCGATGCTGCAGGGCACGCTGCCGTCGATCGCCGCACTCAACTCGGAGTTCGTGCAGCCCGACACCAACGCCGTCGTCGTCGCCTACTACCAGTCGGCGGTGACGATCGAATGGATCGTCCAGAACTACGGGTTCCCCAAGATCGTCGAGGCGCTCAAGCTGTTCGGCAAGGGCAAGGAGACGGCCGAGGTGCTGCGCACGATCACCGGCAAGCAGATCGCGCAGCTCGACGCCGACTTCCGCAAGTACCTCGAGGTCCGCCTGAAGCCGTATGCCGGTACGTTCAAGCTGCCGACCCGCGGCTTCGACGACCTCACCAAGCTCGAGATCGCGGAGGCCGCCGCGCCGCGCGATGCCAAGGCCAAGGCGCACCTCGCGCTCGGCCACTTCTACGCCGGCGATGCCGAGAAGGCCGCGGTCTCGGCCGCGGCGGCACTCGCGATCGATCCCAAGCAGCCGATCGCGCGCTACATCACGGCGGAGATCGCGGTCCACAAGGGCGATGCGCCGCGAGCCAAGGCGATCTACCAGGGCCTCGCTGGCGACGGCTTCGACAGCTCGAACCTGCGCCAGCGCCTGGCGCAGATCGCAGAGGGCGAGGGCAAGGCGGACGAGCTCGAGAAGCAGCTGTGCGCGGCCAAGAAGCTCGATCCCGAGAACAGCTTTGCGTACGGCGAGCTCGCCGATCTGTACGAGAAGCAGGGCGACATCAAGCGTTCCCTGATCGAGCGCGAGCACTACGCGTTCCTCGAGCAGATGGAGCTCGCGCCGCTGAAGAAGCTGGTCACCGAGCTGGTCAAGCTCGCCGCGTGGCCCAAGGTCAAGACCTACGCCGAGATGGCGACCTACATCGCGCCGTATGACAGCGAGATCCTCGGCGCGCTCGGCCGCGCGTATCTCGAGACCGGCGACGGCAACAAGGCCCTCTACACCTACGACACCATGCTGCTGGTGACGCCCGCGCCGCGCCGGCCCGCGCTGGTCCACCTCGGCCGCACGCGCGCGCTGATCGTGCTCGGCAAGCAGAAGGAAGCGAAGGCGGCGCTCGCGCAGGCGATGAAGACCGAGCCCGAGAATGCCGAGGCGCTGCAGCTCAAGGCGAAGCTGCCGTGACCCGCTACACGTGTAGCAAGCGCTGGATCGTGTCGATCACCTGACGCAGCCGCATCGGCTTGTCGAGAAAGATATTCGCGCCCGCGGCCAGCGCCGACTGCCGCGCGGCATCGCCACCTGCTGACACGGCGATGATCGGCAGATCGACCAGGTTCAGCTCCGTGCGTGCGTGCGCGATCACCTTCGGACCGTCGAGGATTGGCAGGTAGACATCGATGATCAACGCGTCGAACGTCTCCGTGCGCAGGATCTCGATCGCGGCACGGCCGTCCTCGGCGTTGCGAAACACGAACGACACGCCGCCACCAAAATCACGGCGAGTCGAGCCACGCAGGCCCTCCTGGATCAGCGCCGCGACGTGGCGGTTGTCCTCGACGACCAGCACGCGGAACAGCCGCGACACCGTGCGTGGATCGCGAGCGCGGATCCGCTCGACGACGGCGGACAGTGCGTCTCGACCGGGCCCGGGCTCGAACTCGATGCCGGCGCCACCGTCGGCGGGGACGCCCGCGTCATCGGGATCGCCGTCGGCACGGGTCCATCGCACGATGCCATCGATCGCGATCGGCTCGAGCAAGCCCGGGAACGACAGCACGAGCTGGATGCGCGTGCCGATCGGTAGCTCGCGGTTGGTGGTGACGAACGTGCCGCCGGACGACAGGTTCTCGGTGAAGTCGCCGACCAGGTCATCGGCGCCCTCGTACTCGACGAAGAGCGTCACCGACTCGCGAGAATCGCGACGTTTCTCCTCGGAGTCTGACATCGGGCGCGAGATCGATCGTACGCGCTTCGGAGGGAGTCAACAACGTCCGGCCTCACCCACTCGCCGGCACGCTGACCGTGAAGGTCGTACCTCGCCCGACTGCGCTGGTGACCCGGAGCTCGCCACCGTGGTCGCGAACGATCTGCTGGGTCAGCGCGAGGCCCAGCCCGCTGCCGCCTTCCTTGGTCGAGAAGAAGCCGCCGAACACCTTGCTCTGGAGCTCGGGTGGAATGCCGATCCCACTGTCCTCGACCTCGATCTCGACCCGGTTCTTCACCTGGCGTGTGCGCAGCGTGATCGTGCCGCCGCCATTGGCGACCACCGCGTCTGCGGCGTTGCGCACGAGGTTGATCAGGCACTGGCGGATCTGGTTGGTGTCGACGTGAGCGATCGGATCGTCGGGTGCGAGGTTCGTCACCAGCTCGATCTTCTTCGCGGCGAGATCCTCGCGCACGAACGCGGCGAGCGAGCCGACCATCGGGTTCACCGCCTCGGAGGCGAGCTTGGGCTTCGGCAGGCGGGCGAACGTGAGGTACTCCTCGGTGATCGCGGTCAGCCGGTCGACCTCGCGGTGGATCGACCGGCACAGGCTGCGCGCCTCGTCGGTCGCGTGGTCCCCGAGCTCGTCCTCGAGCAGCTCGGTGTTGAGCCCGATCGACGACAGCGGGTTGCGCACCTCGTGCGTGATCATCGCGGCCATCTTGCCGACCGCGGCCAGCCGCTCCGAGCGGACCAGCTCGCGCTCGCGCTCCTCGACGGCGCGGCCCATCGAGTTGAACTCGCGCGCGAGGTCGACACCTCGGCGGGCCTTCTCGGGATCCGGTTCGCGTAGTCGCCGGACGCGATCTTGCGCGCGGCCTCGCCGAGCCGGCGGAGCGGCCGCAGGGTAACCACGACCCACCCAGTGATCAGCAGGCCGAGCGTGACGGCCGCGATGCCAAACCAGATCGTCCGCATCCGTAGCGATGCCTCGTTGTGCTCGAGGTACTGCGTGGTCGTCGTCACGCTGCGCTCGAGCTGGTCCGACAGCTGGTTCGTGAGGTGGCGAAACTTGCGCTCCTCGCTGCGCAGCTTCTCGAGCGCCATGGCGGCGACCTTCTGCTTGTCGTCGAACACCGCCGGATCGCCGATCGGCGGCCGCTCGAGCACCAGCTTGTAGAGCGGGTCGACGGCGGCCACCGCGCGTTCGAGGTCGTCGAGTTGCGGCCGGGTCTTCGCGAACTGCTTGCGCTCGACATCGATGAGCTTCTCGAGCCTCGCGAGGATATTGCGCGTGTCCTTGAGGCCGCGGTCGCGGCTCGCGCGATGCCGGTTCAGCGCGAGGTTGGCGGCCTCCGGGGTCGGCTCCTGGGTGAACCGCTCCTCGACGAACGTGCGCAGGTCGTCCTGGCTGCGCGCCAGGTCCTTGCTCTCGAGGGCCAGCTTCACGTAGCCCTTCAGGATCAACAGGACCTGGTCCTCGATCTGTCGCATGTTCACCACGACCGTCGCGGTGATCACACCGAACATCACGGTGAGGACGGCAAAACCCAGGATGATCCGCGCCGATAGGGTGCGCATGAGGTCGAGGTCCGACGGTAGCCTGCCCCATCGACGCGAGCCAGGTTACGCTTCGGGGCTCCTGCGAACCTGTGTATACTGGCGGCCCTGAGGACCTTAATGACCCGAGCTTTTTCGTCGGTTTGTCTCGCTCTCGTGCTGATCGCGGCGGGCGCTTCTTCGGCGCTGGCCAAGACGAAGCTCGCGATCCTTGGACTCGAGGTCACGGCCAGCAGTGGCGGCAAGATCGATGAGGAGGTGGGAAAGGTCGCCAAAGACCTCACGGGCGCGCTCCGCAAGCGGGTCGACACCGGGGCCACCAACTACCAGCTCGTCAAGGACGGCGAGAAGGAGCTGGTCGACGAGAAGCTGATGAACAGCTGCGAGTCCGAGAAGGCCGACTGCATGGCGCAGATCGGTGCGGGGCTCGGCGCAGACGTCCTGATCTACGGCAAGATCGAGAAGCAACCCGGCAAGGGCTACCAGGTCTCGCTCAAGCTGCTCCGGGTCAACGGCAAGGCGATCGAGTCGTGGGCGGAGCCGATCCAGGCCCGCGAGACCGGCGCGGCGGACCTCGCCCGGATTGCGAAGAAGGGCTTCGCGGCGCTCACCAACGAGAACACCGACGGCTGGCTGGTCGTCAAGACCAACATCGACCGCGGCACCGTCCTCATCAACGACAAGGAAGTCGGCACGCTGAGCAGTGGCACCGCGCGCATCAACGATCTGCCGGAAGGCCGTCACACGCTCGCGATCGAGCCGGCCGAGGGAACCAAGTACGCCCGCTGGGAGGACAAGATCACGATCACCGCCGGCAAGGCGACCGAGCGCGACATCGAGCTCAAGCAGCTCGGGCCGCGGATCGACTGCGATCCCAAGGTGTCGCTGGACTGCGGCGGAACCGTCGGTGACGGCGGCAAGAAGAGCAGCACCACGGTGTGGAAGGGCGTCATGATCGGCGGCATCGCGATCGGCGCCGCCGGCGCGGGTTACTGGGTCTACAACTTCAGCAAGCTGAAGGACTTCCGCGACCAGACCCACGTCGAGCCTCCCTCGACCACGTGCATCGACAACGTCGCGGGTAGCGACGCCTGTGACAACGGCAAGAAGGCCTCGACGCGGACGTGGATCGGCGGCGGCGTCGCCGTCGGTGGCGTGGTGATCGCGACGATCGGCCTCCTCAAGGCCTACGTGTTCAACAACTCGTCGGAGAGCTCGTCGCCGACCAGCACCGTCGGACGCCAGCGCAAGAAGCGCCAGATCGCGATCACGCCGATCGTCGCCCCCGATGGCGGCGGTGCGACGTTCCGCCTCGACTGGTAGTTAGCGCCTCTGCTCGCTCGTCTCACGAGCGCGGCCGGACCCGGATCACCACCGACTTCGACGTCGGTGTGTTCGATCGATCCGCGACGCTGTCCAGCGGCACCAAGCCGTTGGCCTCCGGGAAGTACGTCGCCGCACAGCCGAGGGGCAGGTCGTAGCGCACGACGATGAACGCCTCGGCGACGCGCTCGCCGTCGTGCCACTCGGAGATCAGGTCGACCAGCTGACCCTCGCGCAGGTGCTGCGCTTCGAGATCCGCCGACGAGATCATCACGACCCGCCGCTCGCCGCGGATGCCGCGGTAGCGGTCATCGAGTCCGTAGATCGTGGTGTTGTATTGATCGTGACTGCGGATGGTCATCATCCGCAACCGACCCGGCGGTAGCGTCAGATCCGGCGGCGTCGCGAGCGTGAACCGGGCGCGGCCGCCGATCGTGGCGAACGTACGCTCGCGGCCGACGTTTGGCAGCTGGAAGCCATCCTGCGCCCGTACCCGCTCGTTGAAATCGCCGAAGCCGGGGACCACCAGCCCGATCACGTCGCGGATCCGATCGTAGTCCGCGGCGAGCTCGCGCCACGGAACGCCCGCTCCGATCAGCGCCTCGCCCAGCTGCGCCACGATCGCTGGCTCGCTCCGTAGCTCGTGGCTCGCTGGCGGCAGCACGCCCTGCGAGCGATGCACGATGCTCATCGAGTCCTCGACCGTGACGAACTGCGCCGCGCCCGCCTGGACGTCGACCTCGGTGCGCCCGAGGCACGGCAGGATCAGCGCGCGACGTCCCGGATGGAGGTGCGTGCGATTGACCTTGGTCGAGACGCTGGCCGTCATCCGGCAGCTCTCCAGCGCGCGAGCCGTGCGATCGGTATCCGGCGTCGCCGACACGAAGTTGCCGCCGAGCGCGACGAACACCTGGACCTCGCCGCGCTCCATCGCATGGATCGACGCGACCGTGTCGAGCCCGTGCATCCGCGGCGGCTCGAAGCCGAACGCGGCGCCGAGTGCGTCGAGGAACGCAGGCCTGGGCGCGTGATCGATCCCCATCGTGCGATCGCCCTGCACGTTGGAATGTCCGCGCACCGGACACAGTCCGGCGCCGGGCCGGCCAATGTTGCCGCGCAGCAACATCACGTTGACGATCTCCTGGATCGTGACCACCGCGTGCTTGTGCTGGGTCAGCCCCATCGCCCAGCACGCGATCGCCGAGTTCGCCGCGATGTAGCGCTCGGCGACACGCCGGATCGTGGCCTCGTCGACCCCACTCCCCGTGACGATCGCCTGCCACGGCATCGCCTCGACATGCGCGCGATACGACCCGAAGCCCTCCGTGAAGTTGCCGAGGAACGCGGCGTCGATCGCTTCCTGCTCGAGCACGACCTTCGCGATCCCGAGGAAGAACGCCTGGTCACCGCCGATCTGGATCTGGACGAAGTCCTTGGCCAGCGACACGCCCCCGCCGATCACGTCCAGCATCTTCTGCGGATGGCTGAACCGCGACAGGCCGACCTCTCGCAGCGGGTTGATCGCGACGATCGTCGCGCCGCGCTTCGCTGCCTCGCGCAGCGTGGTCAGCATGCGTGGGTGATTGGTCCCCGGATTCTGCCCGACGATGAAGATCAGCTCCGCGTGCGCGAAGTCCTCGAGTGACACCGTGCCCTTGCCGACACCGATCGACTCCCCCATCGCGACGCCACTCGACTCGTGGCACATGTTCGAGCAGTCGGGAAAGTTGTTGGTCCCGAACATCCGGCCGACCAGCTGATAGAGGAACGCGGCCTCGTTGCTCGTGCGACCAGACGTGTACAGCGCGCTCGCCGCGGGCCCGACCGCGCGCAGCTCCGCGGCGAGCAGGCCGATCGCCTGGTCCCATTCGATCGCCCGGTAGTGTCGCCCCTCGAGCACCATCGGGTGGGTGATCCGGCCGAGCTGCCCGAGCTCGAAGTCGCTGAGGAGGCGGAGCTCGTCGACCGATGCCGCCGCAAAGATCTCCGGCGTCGCACGTACCGTCGTCGCCTCCTCGGCCACGGCCTTCGCGCCGTTCTCGCAGAACTCGAACCGGCTGCGGTTTGCCGGCTCGGGCCACGCGCAGCCCGGACAGTCGAAGCCCTCGGGCTGGTTCATCGCCAGCAGCGCCTTTCCACCGCGCACGAGTCCCGAGTCCCGATACAGGTGCCGCGTGCTCGCCCACAGCGCCCCGAGCCCGCCGGCGACCCGAGGCACATCGCTGACGTCGATGTCCGCGCGCGTCGGTCGATCGTCGTCGCTGGCCACGGTCATGCGTAGCATGCCGGCCACGGTTTATGCTCCGGCCTGATGATGACCGGACGATGTCTGTGTGGTGCGGTGAAGTTCTCGGCCGCCGAGGTCGAGACCGAGCATCACGCCTGTCACTGCGGCATGTGCCGGCGGTGGTCGAGCTCGGCGTTTCTCGCGGCCACCGCGAAGGACGTGACGTTCGACGGCCGCGACGAGCTCGCGCTCTACGACAGCTCGGCGTGGGCCGCGCGTGGCTTCTGCCGGATCTGCGGCACGACGCTGTTCTACTTCCTGAAACCGACGCAGACCTACGCGTTCAGCGTCGGCGCATTCGACGACCCGACCCCGTTCCGCCTCGTGCGCGAGATCTTCATCGACCGCAAGCCGCCGGGGTACGCGTTCGAGGGCGACCACGAGCGCTGGACCGAGGCCGAGACGTTCGAGCGGTTGACGCCGAAGTAGCTCAGTCGCTGATCGGCCGGGATCGTCCGAAATTCGGACGGGAAAACGCGTGCTTCGCGATGTCAGGGGGAGCTGATAGGGTCCGCACGATGTTCGAGCTGGCCACCGGTGCCCGGGATGCAGGGGACGCGGCACCCGACGTGCTGGTGCGCGCGCTGGCGCGGTTTGGCCACACCACGCTGCGGCCGGGTCAGGCCGACGTCATCGCGGACCTGTTCGCCGGCCGACCGGTGATCGCGGTGATGCCCACCGGTGCTGGCAAGTCGTTGTGTTACCAGCTGCCCGCGGTGGTGCTGGGAGAGCAGGGCGGGGTGACGCTCGTGGTGTCGCCGCTGATCGCCCTGATGAAGGATCAGGTCGACGCTTTGACGGCGCGTGGCGTACCCGCGGTGGCGCTGACGTCGCAGGCGGGCGCGGAGGAGCAACGCGAGATCCTCGACGGGATCCGCGCCGGCCAGTACACGCTGGTCTACATCGCGCCGGAGCGGTTCCGCAGCCCGCGCTTCGTGGACGCGCTGCGGTCAATCGCCGGCCGGCTCGCGATGATCGCGATCGACGAGGCGCACTGCATCTCGGAGTGGGGGCACGACTTCCGGCCGGAATACCGCCGGCTCGGCTCGATCGTGAAGGAGCTGGGGGCGCCACGGCTCGCGGCGTTCACGGCGACCGCGACGCCCGAGGTCCGGCGCGATATCGCGCACCAGCTCGGGATGGAGGATCCGCGGCTGTATGTCCGCGGGTTCGACCGGCCAAATCTGCACTACCTGGTGGCCAAGGTCGGCGGCGGGGACGACAAGACGGCGCAGCTCGCGGAGCTCGTGCGGCTACGTGAAGGTGGGGTCGCGCTGGTCTACGCGTCGACGCGGAAGAACGCGGAGAAGTACGCGGCGGAGCTCAAGGGGACCGGGATGAAGGTGCGCGTCTATCACGCCGGGATGGAGGGCTCCCAGCGCGAGAAGGCGCAGGACACGTTCATGGCCGGCGGGATCGACGCCATCGTCGCGACCAACGCGTTCGGCATGGGCGTCGACAAGAGCGACATCCGGCTGGTGGTGCACGCGGACATCCCGCGCAGCCCCGAGGCGTATTACCAGGAGGCCGGGCGCGGCGGTCGCGACGGCAAGCCCACGCGGTGCGTGCTGCTGTTCAACCACAGCGACATCAAGCTGCAGGAGTTCCTGATCGACGCGTCGTATCCGTCGGCAGATCTGCTGCGCGGGCTGTGGAAGTTGCTGCGCGACAAACCGCAGCTCGGCGCGCTCGCACCGGATAGCGAGGAGCTCGAGGGCAGGCTGCGGCGCAACCTCGGGGACAACATCACGGGCGCCACGATGGGCGCGGCGATCCGGATCCTCGAGCGCCACGGCATGCTCGGTCGCGATGACGAGAAGCTGTACGCGTCGCGGCCAGAGCCCGGCGTGTTCCCGGTGCTCGACGTGCAATCGCTCGCTCGACGGGCCGAGGTCGAGCGCAGCAAGCTGCGGACGATGGTCGCGTACGCGTACTACCCGCGGTGCCGGCGCCAGATGATGCTCGAATACTTCGGCGACGAAGACTGGACCAGCCGCGACAAGCAGTGCGGCCACTGCGACAACTGCGAGGCGATCGCCAACGGCCAACCGGTGGGCGCCGCGATGTCGGAGCGCGAGCAGAAGGCCGTGCGCAGCTTGCTGCTGCTGATCGGGACGCTGAACGGTCGGTTCGGGCGCAAGCGCGTGACCCAGATCGCCTGCGGCACCGACGAGGATGCGCGGTTCGACGACCTGGTGGAGCGCGGATCGCTGCGTGGCTGGAAGGAGCAGCAGGTGATGGACCTGTTGCGCGCGCTCGAGGGCGTCGGCTTGATCGAGGCCTCGCGCGGCGAGTACCCGACGATCGGCACGACCCGCAAGGGCGATCAGGTCGCGATCGGCAAGTTCGATCTCGACGACCTCGGCCTCCAGATGCCGACGGTCACGAGCAAGCGGTTCCGCAAGCCGCGCCGCTGAGAGCTGGTTCGAAAGCGCGGCGTTGCCGCGTACGTTGGAGGCGGCTGGTCGCCAGCGTGATCGTCGAGCAGCTGCGGCGGCACCGGCCCGGTGGAAGGGTCGCCGGGTTGGTGACACCCGCCGCTGAATCTCTCGACGACTCGAGGAGACCGCGTGACCGCGCTGTGGACGCCGTGACCAGCGCGCCACCATGCGGCCCTGGTCCACGATCAGCGCGCAGCTCACCGCGCCCACAACGCCTGACGCCAACGCGACCTCCGCGACGAAGAATTAAGATTGGATTCCGGAATCCGGAATCCCTGAACAGCGTCGCGCCGGGGGCCCGGGCGCATTGGCAGCATGCAGGCTTCTGGATCACGCAAGGACCCGGATCCCGCAAGGACCGCAGATCTACCCCGCTTCCGGTAACTCCGGGTCCGGGTCCGAAACACCAAAACTAAAAACTTCGTCGGGGCGCCGCGCACTCGCGTCAGGCGCTGTGGGCGCGGTGAGCTGCGCGACTCGAGACACGTCAGGCGACCTTGAAGTCATGCTGCTACACGAGAAGGATGCCGCGGTCGCGCAAGCGCCACGTCCAGCAGGACCTTCACTTTCGGGGACCCGCGCGGCCGTCGCACGCAACGATCCAGGCGCCGCAACAAGTCAGCTCGTGGCGGTCGCCCACCCAAGGGACCGCGTTCGAGCGAGCGCCACAAGACGCGCGAAGTGTTTCGCAAGGGACAGCCTGTCCACGTGGTGATCCGCGCGATCTCGGAGATCCGCTCGTTGCGCACCCGGGCGACGTATCTCGCGATCCGGAAGGCCCTCGTGGTGACGTTCACCCGCGAGGACTTCCGGATCGTGCACGTCAGCATCCAGGATACCCATGTCCATCTCCTGGTCGAGGCGCACCATCGGGAAGCGCTCGCTCGCGGGATGAAGGCATTCCAGATCTCGGCGGCGAAGCATCTCAACGCCGCGATCAGCGCCCGGAGGTCGGAGCGCCGGCGTGGCAGCGTGTTTCCGGACCGCTACCATGCTGGGGTGATTCGCTCGCCTCGACAGGCACGCAGAAGGGCTACGTTCTGAATAACTGGCGGAAGCACGGGGCGCATCGCGACAACCAGACGCGCGGCTGGGAGGTCGATCTGTTTTCGACCGGGCTGACGTTCGACGGCTGGCGGGATCTCGAGACGGTCCGGATCTTGCGACCTGGCTATCCGCTGTTACCCGTGTGGCGGCCGAAGACGTGGCTGCTCGGACAGGGCTGGCGCAAACACGGTCTGATCAGTACGACGGAGGTGCCGAGCGAGCGCGTGTTGCGCCCGGTCGAATGATGCGGAGGGCGTCGTCGCCACGGACGCGATCTGCGCCGCCAGTCACCCTCGCCGCAGCATGCGCGATGCGACGATCGCGATCGGTAGCCCGACGAGGAACACGTGACAGCCGAGCTGGCCGGCGATCGCCTCGGGATCCGTCGGCGGGAAGTTCGCGGGCCAGCGTAGCGGCAACACGACGAAGTACATCACGCCCCACACCCCGAGCCCGTACAGCGGTCCCCACAGCCACGGCCGGCGGGTCAGCATGCGGACGCGCGACGCGACGAGCATGAACAGCGTCGCGACGGTCAGCGCGATGCCGGTGTGGATCGCGAGCCCGACGAGCGCGGTCGTCATGCCACCGGCGTACGCGTCGTTGCGCAAGATGCCGCTCGCCACCGCATGCAGCACCTGGATCGGTGTCCGGCCGTGACGTGCGGCGAGCACCATCGCGCCCGCGAGATCGAGCACGGCGACGAGTGAACCAGCGACGAGAGAGGCACGCACGATGCGCGAGGCAGTCATGCGCACGATCATAGTTGCGTCGCCGCACGCGGCCGCAGGAAACCGTGCGCGACACCGGACGCTGTCGCAGCTGAGATCGTCGCGCGTCAGCGGCCGTCGGGACGGACGATCCGGAACTCGATCCGCCGGTTCTTGCGGCGGCCGTCGTCGGTCGTGTTGTCGGCGACTGGCACGTCGGCGCCGTGGCCAACCGTCAGGATGCGCGCGGGCGCGATGCCGCGCTTCACCAGGTGATCCTTGACGGCCTGGGCGCGACGGAGCGACAGATCGAAGTTGGCCTGCGCGGGCCCTTCGGCCGACGTATGCCCCGAGATCTCGATCTGCAGCAGCGGATTGTCGCGCAGGATCTGGAACGCGCGCTCGAGCAAGCCGGCCGAGGCGGCGTCGATCTTCGCCGAGTCGGTCTCGAAGTGGATGCCGGTCAGCTCGGCGATCACCTGGTCGGGACAGCCGTCCTCGTCCTGCCAGCCGTTGGCGCTCTCGGCGATGAACGCGCACTTGTCGAGCGTGTCGACGATGCCGTCGCGATCGTTGTCGAGATCCGGGCAGCCGTCCGAGTCCTCGAAGTCGTCGCGATCCTCGGCGTCGACCGGGCAGCGATCGCTCTGATCGCCGAGCCCATCGCCATCGCGGTCGCCCGGGATCGCCATGCTGACGACCGGTGCGCGCGGCCGCGAGCTGCCGCCGATCCGGAACGTCACGCCGGCCGTGGCCTCGATGTCGCTGGTCGCGCCATCCGGCGTGCGATCCGGAACGATCAGGTGCCGCAGGTCGAGCCGGACGTCGATCCGGGGCGTCACGGCGAACCGCACCCCGCCGCCCCAGTGGTAGGCGAGGTCGGTGTCGCTGGCCATCTGCGGCGCGCCGCCGCGCAGCACGTGGACGCCCGCGCCGGCGACCAGGAACGGGCGCAGCTCGCCGGTCAGCAGATCGAGCCGGGCATGCGCACGCAAGCCAAACACGGTGGCGCTCTCGCCGTCGACGTCGTCCTTGGTCGAGATGATCATCACCTCGGCCTCGGCAGCGAGACGGTTGATCAAGTTGTACGCGGCGCGGCCGCCGATCATCGCGCCCGAGCTGGGCGTGGCCTCGCCCATCCGGTCGTCGGCACCGAGCTCGACGTCGCTCGAGAAGGCGTGCCCGCCGAGCGCTGCACCGACCTCGATCGGCTCGGCAACGGCGGTCGCGGGGACCAGTAACAGGATCAGCGCGCGCATCCGGCTCCTCACAGAAGGCAATACCCGTAGGTGGTGCCGTTGATCGTGAGCTCGGGCTCGAGCGCGAAGCAGAAGCCCGGGTCCGCGCACGTCAGGCCGGTGGCGGTGTTGCAGTACTTGTGGCACTGCCCGCCGGCACATAACGAACCGGCGGTGCAGTCGGCGTCCTCGACGCAGGCCGCGCCCTCGGCGGCGCCACCCATCGCGCGGCAGTGCGTGAAGTCGTCGGAGGAGTTGTCGATCCCGATGCAGCCGTAGCTGGTCGGGCAGCCGGTCTGGGCGAGGATCGCGCACTGGTTGCTGCACACCTTTGCATTCAGCGGGTCGCCGGCGTCGTCGAGCGCCTGGAACGCGCAGCGCGAGAGCGCGCCGCAGTCCGCGCTGGTCTTGCAGAGCTTCGCGCACGCGCGCGACGTGGCATCGGCCTCGTCTTCGCGGCAGCTGAAGCCGGCCGCGCATCCGGCGGCGGCGGTGCACCGGCTATCGCTCATGCCCTGGGTCGTGACGTTGCGACAGCTGGTGGTGTTGTCGTTGTTGATGTCACAGGCATCGCCTGCATCGCAGCCGTCCTGCGGCACCAGCTTGCACGAGGTGGCGGACTCGATCTGGCAGCCCGCAGAGCAGCCATCGCCGTCGTCGGTGTTGCCGTCCTCGCACGCCTCGCCGGCCTCCTGGATGTCGTTGCCGCACACGCTCTCGACGGTGCAGACCTCCGAGCAGCCCATGTTCATCCCGTTGTGATCGCCGAGGTCGCAGGGTTCACCGACCTCGCGCACCCCGTTGCCGCACACCGGGTCGGCACTCTCGACCGCGCAGTCGGCGGAGCAGCCGTCACCATCGATGGTGTTGCGATCGTCGCAGCCCTCGCCGGGATCGCGCGTGCCGTCGCCGCAGGTGCTCTCGCCCGGGATCGCGCCACGGTTATCCCCGAAGCCACAGCCCCCCAACATCGCGCAGATCAGGAGCAGCCGGGTCATTGGCGCTGCAACAGTAACGAGCCGAGCGAGTAGCCGGCTCCGAACGAGGCCATCATCCCGTAGCTGCCCGCGGGCAGGTCACGGTTGTGGCGCGAGAACGCGATCAGCGATCCGGCCGAGGCGGTGTTACCGAACTCGTCGAGGATGATCGGGGCCTCCTCGCGGGTGGCCTCGCGATCGAGGATGCGCTTCGCGATCAGCGTGTTCATCGGGCCGTTGGCCTGGTGCAGCCAGTAGCGACTGACCTGGGCCGGCGTCAGATCGTGCGCGGCGATGTGATCGACGATGAACTTCGACGCCATCGGCACGACGTCCTTGAACACGCGCCGGCCCTGCTGGTGGAACAACTTGTCGATGTTGTTCTCCGTGCTTGGATCACAGCGATCGAGATAGCCGCGGTTGTTGCGGATCGTGTTCGACCACTTTGACGCCATCTGCGTCGACAGGATCTCCCACGAGCCGGGCTTCGCACGGGCGGTGGGCTCGACGACCAGCGCGACCGACGCATCGCCGAAGATGAAGTGGCTGTCACGCTCGCGCCAGTTCATGTGGCCGGTCGTCAGCTCGGGCACGACGACCAGGGCGCAGGTCGCCTGGCCAAGCCGCACGGCCTGCGAGGCGAGCTGGGTTGCACCCGTGGCGGCCGAGCAGCCGAGCGAGATATCGAAGCCGTAGCCGCGCGCGCCGATCGCGTTCTGGACCTCGATCGCGATCGCGGGATACAGGCGCTGCAGGTTGGAGCACCCGAGCACGACCAGATCGATGTCCTCACCCGTGCGGCCGGCGACCTCGAGCGCCTTCTTTGCGGCGTTGACGGCGTACTCGGCCTGGATGCTGAGCTCGTCCTCGGGACGATCCTTGATGTTGGGACACATCCGGTCGGGATCGAGCAGGCCCGTCTTGTCCTCGACGTAGCGGAGCTTGATGCCCGAGGCCTTGATGATGAACTCGGACGACGATTCCTTCAGCGGCTGGCGGGTGCCGGCGGCGATCTCGTCTGCGTGCTTCTCGTTCTCGCGCCTGGCAAATTCGTTGAACGCGACGCACAGCTCGTCGTTCGCGAGGATGGTGTCGGGGTGCCAGATCCCGTGACCCGTGATCGAGGTGCCAGTCGTCGTCCGGGGCGACATCGCGAGGAGTTATTCACAAGGCGCCCCCTCTGTCCAGTCGCCTATTTGCGCAGTTCGCGCTCGACCTCGCCGAGGGCGGTACGCAGGAATGTCGACTGTGGATCCGCGGCGATCGCCATCTTGAGCTGCAGCACGGCCCCGGTGAGGTCGCCTCGGCGCAACGCGGCCTCCGCCTTGCGGAAATAGACCAGCGCCTTCGACGACATCGAGCCCGACGCGCCGGTCTGCGCGGGAGCGGCCTCCTCGGCGGGGATCGGAGCACCCGTCTTCGCTGGTCGGAGCCGCGTCGTGTTCATGCGCTGGGTCCGGAGCTCGGCGTAGGCGCTCGCGATCCGCGAGTACGCCAGGGTCATCAGCTCGAGCTCGTCGGGGTTCAACGAGTTGCGATGAACATCGGGGTGCGCCATGCGCGCGATCTTGTGGAACGCCGCCTGGACTTGCGACATGTCGGCATCGACCGCGCACTCGAGCAGCTCGTGCGCCTGCGGTTGCTTGCGTTGCACCACGCGCTGCGCCCACAACAGGACGTCCGAGCGTGCGCTCATCCTTCACCGGCGCCTTCGGCGGTCGGCGCACCGAGCACCTTCAAGTGCGCCTCCTGCTGTGCACCCGAGGTCGGGTCGCTCGCGCGCACGTGCAGGATGCCGTCGGTATCGACCCGGAACGAGACCTCGATCTTGACCTCGCCGCGCGGCTTGGCCGTCAGGTTGTCGAGCACGAGCGTGCCGAGCGGCTCGTTCTCGGTGTAGCGCCGGTTCTCGCCGCGACAGCAGTCGATCTCGACGCGCGTCTGGTTGTCGCGCGCGGTGGTGAACAGGCGCGTGCGCTCGATCGGGATCGGCGAGTTCTTGTCGAGCAGCCGCTCGGTGAAGCCGCCCGCGGTGTGGATCGCGAGGGTGGCCGGATTGACGTCGAGCAGCACGGGGCGCTTGACCGACGAGATCACGGGGATGTTGCCGGTGCCGAGCGGCGAATGGGATGTGGTGACGACCGCATCGTGGACGGCGACGCCGGTGCCCGACTCGAGCGCGCCGGTCAGGCTGCCGGCCTGGATCGCGGCACCCTGCGAGACGACCTCGTCGGGGTTGATCCGGCAGTTGGGCTCGCGCCCGAACACCTCGGCGAGCCGGCGGCGAACGATCGGGATCCGGGTCGAGCCGCCGACGCACAGCACGTCGCTGATGTCGCCGGGCTCGAGGCCGGCGGCGACGATCACCTGGCGCGTGACGTCGATCGTGCGCGAGATGTAGCCGGTGACGAGGTCCTCGAACTGGCGGCGGGCGATCCTGAACGGCAGCTTGCCGGTGGTGCCGTTCGGCAGATCGAGGCCATCGATCTCCCCCTCCGCGGCATCGTTGTCGGACAGGTGAAGCTTGATCGCCTCGGCGCCCATCATGAGCTTCATCATGAGCGCCGCGTGCGGGCGCGGGTCGACGCGCAGGACCCGGTTGCACTCCGACGCGAGCACCTCGGCGAGCGCGCGGTCGAGGTCGTCACCGCCGAGGAAGAACTCGCCGTCGGAGGCGAGCACCTCGAACACCTCGCCGGCGAGCCGCAGGATGCTGACGTCGAACGTGCCGCCACCGAAGT
>JBBJLY010000376.1:0-6377 GCA_037720695.1 Kofleriaceae bacterium
GCGCGCACCCGCGCCTGGGCGGCAACCACCTTCGCCCGCGCGCGCGCCGTCGGCATCGCGGTCGTGGTCTTCGGCTCGGGCGGCGCCCGCTCGCGGCCGGACAGTCTCATGGAAGACGCGGCGCGCACCGCGTTCGCGACGCTCGCGGCCGAACTCGCCGATCTCGCAGCGAGCGCAGGCCTGGTCCTGGCGATCGAGCCGCTCCAGCGCGCCGAGTGCAACTTCATCAACACCCTCGACGACGCCGCCGACGTCATCGCGCGCGCGCCGCGGCCGAACCTCGGCATCCTCGCCGACCTCTTCCACATGCGCCGCGAGGGCGAAGGGCCCGAGTCGATCACCCGCAACGGCCGGCTGATCCGCCACGTCCATGTCGCCGAGCTGGCGACGCGCAGCGCACCCGGGGTCGACGGCGATGACTTCCGGCCATGGCTCGCAGCGCTCACGGGCGTGGGCTACGACCGGACGATGTCGCTCGAATGCGGCTGGCGGGATTTCGCGCGCGAGGCGCCGGCGGGGCTGGCGACGATGCGCAGACAGTGGGCCGAGGCCGGAGCCGCCGCCGCCGGCTGAGCCGCGGCCGGTGCGTCATTTCGACCCGATGGCTGGCGCGGTGAAAGGCCCGGTGCAGCCAGGTTAACTCGCTGGCCACAACTACTTACCAGTGAGCGACCACGGGCTTTGGCATGCGCGATGCTAAAGACGACATGATCTCGCGTACCGTCTTGATCGCCGAGGACGACCGCCTGCTGCGCGAGTCGTTGTGCGACGTGCTCGACGGTCTCGGCTGCACGCCGCACGGCGTCGACTGCGGTGGCAAGGCGATCGAGATCCTCGAGCACCACCGCTTCGATCTCGTGCTCAGCGACGTGGACATGCCGGACATGACCGGTTTCGTCCTGCTGTCCCTGATGAACCGCCTCCAGCTGCACCGTCGGCCGTGCTGATGAGCGCGCGCGCCGACCGCGACCTCGAACGCGCGGCGCATCAGGCCGGCGCCTCGCCCTGCTGCCGAAGCCGGTCAAGGCCGGGTCGCTGGCGTCGCTCCTGACCTCGCTCTTTCCGCGCTGACCGCTCCACCTCACACGTCCAATCACGACTCGACGACGAAGGAATTCTCCCATGGGCAAGATCATCGGCATCGACCTCGGCACGACCAACAGCTGCGTCTCGGTGATGGAAGGCGGCGAGGCCGTCGTCATCGCCAACCAGGAGGGCGGCAGGACCACGCCGTCGGTGGTCGGCTTCCTCGAGAACGGCGACCGCCACGTCGGCCAGATGGCGCGCAACCAGTCGATCACCAATCCCGAGAACACCATCTACTCGATCAAGCGCTTCATGGGCCGGCGCGTCAGCGAGGTCGGCTCGGAAGAGAAGCTCGTCCCCTACAAGGTCGTCGGCGGTCCCGATGAACTGGTGAAGGTCGACGTGCGCGGCAAGCAGTACACGCCGCCCGAGATCTCGGCGATGGTCCTGCAGTACCTCAAGAAGGCGGCCGAGGACTACCTCGGCGAGGCCGTCACCGAGGCGGTGATCACCGTCCCCGCCTACTTCAACGACAGCCAGCGCCAGGCGACCAAGGACGCCGGCAAGATCGCCGGGCTCGAGGTCAAGCGCATCATCAACGAGCCCACCGCGGCCGCGCTCGCGTACGGACTCGACAAGACCAAGGAACAGCTGATCGCCGTGTTCGACATGGGCGGCGGCACGTTCGATATCTCGATCCTCGAGGTCGGAGACAAGGTCGTCGAGGTCGTCTCGACCAACGGCGACACGCATCTCGGTGGCGATGACATCGACAACCGCCTGATGGACTGGCTGGTCGCCGAGTTCAAGAAGACCACGGGCATCGACGTCGCGAAGGACAAGATGGTCCTCCAGCGGCTGAAGGAAGCGTCCGAGAAGGCGAAGATCGAGCTGTCGAGCGTCCAGGAGACGGAGATCAACCTCCCGTACCTGACCGCCGACGCGACCGGTCCCAAGCACCTGTTGCAGAAGCTGTCGCGCAGCAAGTTCGAGCAGATGATCGAGGACATCGTCACGCGTGCGATGGAGCCGTGCAAGAAGGCGCTGACCGACGCGGGCAAGAAGGTCACCGACATCCACGAGGTCGTGCTCGTCGGCGGCTCGACGCGGATCCCGATGGTGCAGGCACGCGTCAAGGAGTTCTTCCAGCGCGAGCCGAACCGCACGGTCAACGCGGACGAGGTCGTCGCGCTCGGTGCGGCGGTCCAGGGCGGCGTCCTCTCGGGCGACGTCAAGGACATCCTGCTGCTCGACGTCACGCCGCTGTCGCTCGCGATCGAGACGCTCGGTGGTGTCGCCACCGTACTGATCCCGCGCAACACCACGATCCCGACTCGCAAGAGCGAGACGTTCTCGACCGCCGCGGACAACCAGTCGTCGGTCGAGGTCCACGTCACGCAGGGCGAGCGCCCGATGGCGAAGGACAACAAGACGCTCGGCAAGTTCCAGCTCACCGGCATCCCGCCGGCGCCGCGCGGTGTGCCGCAGATCGAGGTCACGTTCGACATCGACGCCAACGGCATCCTGAATGTCGCGGCCAAGGACAAGGCCACCAGCGCCGAGAAGACGATCCGGATCGAAGCCTCGAGCGGTCTGTCGGACGCCGACATCAAGCGCGCCGTCGACGACGCCGCGCAGCACGAGAGCGAGGACAAGACCCGCAAGGAGTCGATCGAGGCGCGCAACCAGCTCGACACGCTGGTCTACGGCACGCGCAAGCTGGTGTCCGAGAACTCCGAGAAGATCGCGGACACGGACAAGATGATGATCGAGGAGGAGCTGAAGAGCGCCGAGGAGGTGCTCGAGCGCAACCGTGACGCCGGCAATGCCGACGAGCTGCGGGCCGCGTTCGAGAAGCTCCAGTCCGCGGCGCACAAGCTCGCCGAGGCGATGTACAAGCAGTCCGGCAGTGGCGATCAGGCGCCGCCGGATGCGGGTCAGGGTGGCGGTGGCGGCGGTGAGGCTCCCAAGGATTCGGACGTGATCGACGCCGAGTTCGAGGACAAGCAGTAGCAAGCACCACGACGAAGCGGACGGGCCGGGCAGGGATGCTCGGCCCGTTTGCCGTTTCGGCCGGTGGCGCAGCGGCGAACCCAGTGTTTCGCCTTCGCAACGGGGTTGTGCATACTGATCGAGATGCTGCGCGCCGGCCCGCTTGCCCTGATCGCTGCGACCTCGCTCATCACCGCTGGCTGCGTCGAGCTCGGGGTGGTGTCCGACGGGACGAGCGTGTCCCTCGGCAAGCCGGGCAACGGCAAGATCGCCAGCGGCGTGCGGCTGCCGGATCGCGGGGCTGGATACTTCACGCGCGAGCGCTGGCGCGAGCGCAACAACCGCTACGGTACCGACGAGCTGGTCGGCCTGATCCAGGCGGTCGCGAAGCGGGTCCACGCGAGCGCGCGCGAACCGCGGCTGGTGGTCGCCGATCTGTCGGGGCGCGGCGGCGGCCCGGTGCATACGTGGCCTCGCTCGCACCCGAGCGGGCGCGACGTCGACCTGGTCTATTTCATGCTCGACCAGGACGGCAAGCCGATCGAGGCCGAGACGATGTACGAGCTCGCGCCCGACGGCACTGCGCTCGATGGTAGCGGGCTGCGGATCGACATCGCGCGGACGTGGCGGCTGGTCAAGGAGCTCGTCACCGCCCACGAGGCGACGGTCCAGTTCGTGTTCATGTACGGACCGTTCGCCGAGCTGCTGGCCGAGCACGCGACACGGATCGGGGAGCCCGCGCCGCTGATCGCACGCGCGCGCAAGGCGATGCGCCAGCCGGGCGACAGCGCGCCGCACAACGATCACATACACGTCCGCATCTACTGCCCGGCGGCGGATCGTGCGTTCGGCTGTCAGGACAGCGGCCCGCTCGATCTGCTGGTCGAGCGCGAGGCCGAGCTCGCCGCGATGGACGCCGCGTCGCGGAACGCGCCGGTCGATGCGATCACGCCCGCGCTGCCCCCGTCGAGCTGACTACGGGCAGGGACCGATCGGCGTGCGCTGCGGGGTCGGCGCGGACTCGAACACGACGCCCGCATCGACCGGCGCCGCGCCATCCAGCGGTAGCGTGGTGCTGCCGTCCGTCGGACCTGCCTCGAGCGCGAGGCCGGCATCGATGCCGACGGGCGCGGTCTCGGCGAGCGTCAGCGTGCGCAGCGTCCGCAGTGCTTGATCGAACGGCCGGAGATGGGTCGCGCGCGCCTCGTTGGTCGGCGCGGACAGCACGAGCGAGACGAAGCGATCGTTGACGAACGTGAACGCGTGGCGAAGGAAGCGATTGCCATCCTCGTACTCGAAGTACACGGACGGCATGCCCGCCGTATCGTTCTCCTTCGGGCCCGGCTGCACGCCGCCGACCTTCATCCGTAGGCCCTGCAGCTTCTGACGAAGTGCGCAGACGTAGCGCTGGAGCACCGGCTCCTGCGTCGCGCGACAGGTCACCGGCCACGAACAGAACAGCTCGCGCGTGAAGGTCTCTGACGTCAGCACGATTCGACCGGGCGGCTGGCTTCGCATCATCCACAGCAGCAGCCCCGGATAGCTCGGCTGATCGGTCGCGCGCCAGCCGCGCGGCACGACCATCCGGATCCGATCCGGCTTCGACGTGAACACCAGGTTGTCGAGGTCAGCCGCCGAATCCTCGACGAGAACCAGCGTCGCGGCCGCGATCGATCCGAGCACCGCGAGCGGAACCAGCATCGCGGCGAGCCGTCGCATCACGCTCGAACCCTAGCCGGTTGTTGGGGGTTCGCGCGAGGTCACTCCGGACTCGCAGACCTGAACAGAGACCCAGGCAAATACTTGCCTATTTCGACGAAGGTCTTGTTGACCGATTACATTCACGCGAATATTGTCACGATACCCCGACGGAGATTGGTCTTCACACCAACTCGTCCCGGTACTCAACGCTCGCGGGGAGTCACGCACACAAAACGCACGGCGCGCTGCTCGAGGGGGCAGGGCACCGGCGGTGCGAGAGCCACGCGTGCGCTGTCTTGCGCGTCACCGAGGGAGACTCCGTTGTTCACACGCGATCGAAGCTGGGGTGCAGGCACGTCGACGACGGGAATCGTCGTGCCGTTCCGCGCGCACAACCGGCCGGTACTGCTCGCGCAGCGCCGTGACGACGACGACACGTTGCCCGGTGTTCCCGGGCGGCGCCTGAAGTTGCTAGCCGAGCCGGAGCTCGAGGCGGTCGAGCGCACCTACGCCGAGGGCATCACGGCCGTCCAGATCGTCGACGTGTTCACGGGCCGCGGGATCAAGTTCTCCGAGGCGAGCTTTCGCAAGTACGTCCAGCAGGGACTGTTGCCGCGCAGCAAGCGGGTCGGCCGCAAGGGCAAGCATCGCGGGTCGCTCGGCGTGTACCCGGCCAAGACGGTTCGCCGGATCAACACGGTCAAGCAACTGATGGCCGACGGCCACACGATCGAAGAGATCCAGGGCCAGTTCCTGCTCTACACCGACCTCGCCGAGGGCGTGGCCGAACACCTGATCGAGCTGCTGTCGCGGCTCGATACCGATCTCGCGAAGACCGATCCGCGGACGCAGAAGCAGCTCGAGCGCGAGCTCGCTGACGTGCGCCGCGACGGGGAACGCCTGATCGCGCAGCTCGGCGAGCTGACCCGCAAGGTCGCCGCGCCGCGCACTGACAGCCTCCGACTCGCCGGCGCCGCGGGGGGCGCCGAGGACCTGCTTTAGCCACCACCACGACGACAAGGGAGAATGCGATGAACGACGACAACCGCGACAACGACGATCTGGATCTCGACACCGAGGTCGAAGGTGAGACCACGGACGAGCTGAGCGACGATGGAATCGAGTCCGATTCCGCCGACGGGCCGCCCGAAGTCAGTCGCAAGATCCGTCGCCGTCGCCGTCGCACACGGCCGCGGAGCAAGACGATCGCGATGAAGCGACTGACGCGTGAGGAGCTGCGCGTCGGCGCCCTGATGTACCCGCCGGTCGACATCCCGCGCCCGAGCGTGCGCGAGCAGTGCAGCGGCGAGATGCGCCCATGCCCGTGGGTCGCGTGCAAGCACCACCTCTATCTCGACATCAATCCCGAGACCGGCTCGATCAAGATCAACTTCCCGGATCTCGAGCCGTGGGAGATGAAGAACACCTGCGCGCTCGATGTCGCCGACGCGGGCGCGTTGACGCTCGAGGAGATCGGGCTCATCACGAACCTGACCCGCGAGCGAATCCGCCAGGTCGAGGTGCGCGGCCTGCTCAAGCTCAAGATGGGCTCGCCGTCTCCCGACGAGCTCGGTGCCGAGCTGCTGAAGGCCAAGGAAGAGAACCAGAACTGACGAACCGTGGTAAACGCGCGACATGAAGCGCGCGCTGGTTTCGGT
>JBBJLY010000154.1:0-20158 GCA_037720695.1 Kofleriaceae bacterium
GCGCGGCGTGGACGTTCGTGCTGTGGGGCGCGTACCACGGCGTGCTGGTGACGCTCGAGCGCATCCTCGGGTCGCGGCGCGACGTCTTGCCCGCGGTGCTGCAGCATGTGATCACGCTCGCGCTGGTGGTCGTGGGCTGGGTGCTGTTCCGGGCGACCAGCGCAGGGCACGCGTTCACCATGATCTCGGCGATGTTCGGTGCCGGTAGTGCCACGGTCGATCCGCCGCACTACGACGCGTGGCTGCTGCCGGCGTTCGCGCAGTTCGCGTTCGTCGTCGGCGTCGTGATCGCGCTGGCGCCGATCGCCAGCAAGTACCTCGACCTGTCGCGGATCCGGATCCCCGCGGCCGCTAGCGCGCTCGCGCGGATCGGCTACGTGGTGCTGTTCCTCGCCGCCGCCATCCACCTCACCAACATGCGGATCACCCCGCTCATCTACTTCAAGTTCTGATGGCCCGCCTCACCGACAAGCTCCTGGTTGCCGTCTACGTCGCACTCGCGGCGCTGCCCGTGATCTCGATGGTCACCAGGATCGACGGGCGGCCGATGGCCGGCGTCCTGGACCCGACGCCGCGCCCGCGCGCGCCCAACCTGCACCGATTCGTGACCGAGAAGTACCAGCACAAGCTGGTCGCATGGTTCGAGGCCAGTCTCGGCATGAAGGGCACCTCGATGGCGCTCGACAACGGCTTGCTCTACCAGGCGTTCGGCGAAACCAAGCCGTACGCGCCGGTCCGCGCGGGCACCGATGGCGTGCTGTTCAGCGATGACGACATCAACCACCTCAACAAGCGCGGTCCCTACCTACCGAACTTGTTCCACGTCCACGATCTCGCGAGCCGGATGGCGGTCGTGCAGCGGCAGCTCGCGGCGCAGCACCGGGCGTTCGTGCCGGTGCTGGTGCCGTCGAAGACCTCGATCTGGCGCGACAAGGTGCCAGCGGCCTGGCTGATGCCGTTGACCGACCCACCGGAGAGCGATCTGCGCGGCTACCTCGCGATGAAGCAGGCGCTCGACGCACGCGGCGTGCAGTACGTCGACGCGCGCGCGATGTTCGCGAAGCACCGGCGCGAGGATGTGTTCGGCCCGCTCGGCCGGCACTGGACCGCCTACGGCGCGTGCCTGACGATGAACGAGGTCGTCACGACGTACGCGCGACTGACCGGCACGCCACGCCTGCCCTACGACTGCCGCCTCGTGTATGCACGCGGTGACGTCGCGAACGGCACCGACTACGACCTGCTGCGGCTGATGAATGCGATCGGCGTCAGCCCGCAGACCGACCAGGTGCCAACCGCCATGCACGACACGCCGCCTCCGGGTCCGCGGCCGCACGTGCTGTTCGTCGGGACCAGCTTCTGCTGGGAGCTCACGCACGACGCGCATGCCAGCAAGCTGTTCGGCTCGCTGTCGCTGAACTTCTACAACCAGACGTTCATCACCTATCTCGATCCGGTGCACCAGCCCGTCAAGCCGTACACCCACACCTGGCGCCGGTTCACGATGGGCAAGGATCTCTACGTGCTCGATCTGTTCGAGAGCTACCTCGGCGCGCCGGGCGCGTACGTGCCGTTCTTCCTCGAGGAGCTGCGATCGGAGCTCGCCGGGGAGTCACGGAAGCCGGATCCGGAACCCCCAGCACCGTGACCGCGTCGGGATGACGCACGTGCGGTCACATGCCTTCGTGTGATCGAAATCGTCGACGAACACGACGTCGGGGTGGGCGGCGAGGATCGGCGCGATGCCGGCGCAGCGCTCGCCGAGCGCGGTGAGCCGGATCGTGCCCACGACCTCGTTGGTCAGCCCGAGGCCGAACAGATGCGCGGTGTACAGCCGCCCCGTGGTCTCGACGATCGCGAGCTGATGGCCGCCATCGGGATATGCGCGCAGATCGGCGTCGCCGCGGACGAACAGCGGGCTCTCGCCAACGTTGATCCGCGGCGAGATCCACGCGCCGGTGCGAAGCTGGAGGATGTCGAGCTCGGGACGCAGCAGCTGGAGGATCAGGATCGCGGCGCCTGCCCAGAACACGGGGCGACCGCGCCGCGCGCCGGCCAGCAGGGACATCCCGCGACCGACCACGATCGGCACCGCGATCGTCAGGCCGTAGCACCATCGCGGCAGCGCGAAGTCGCGCGCCATGACCGAGATCGCGATCAGGCCGAACAGGACCCAGCGCTCGAGCGGCGTCGCGTGGCGGAGGACCACCGGCAACACGATCAGCGCGAGCAGGAACAGGAACCCCGCGCCCATGAACTGCGAGTGGTAGAACGCACCCATCGGCCAGTCGACGTGCCACACCCAGCCGTCGAGGAACCCCCTGGCGAGTGCGCCGACGCTGTCGCCCTGGATCCCGGCGTCGATCAGGTACGAGCTCAGCGGCGCGCCATCGGCGAGCTTGACGCCCAGGAGCTTGAGCTCCGACGGGGCGAGCGGGCTGCCATAGGTCAGGCCACGGTAGATCTGCAGCCCGACGGCCGGGAGCGCACCGACGAGGAACGCCGCGACCGCGCGCGCGATCGCGCCCCAGCTCGCGATCTTGATCCGGAACCCGTCGCGGCTGCCGAAGCAGGCGTAGAGCACGATCGGCAACAGCGCGATGGCGAGGTAGACCCCGTGCTGGCGCGCCAGCGACAGCATCACGGTCGCGATCACGATCCGGACCCAGGTCCGCCACGAGCGCTCCGCGCGCAGCCGCAGCAGCGCGTACAACCAGAACGCGAGGATGCCGGCGACCGCGAAGTCGACCAGGCCGCCGAACGCCTGCTGGTTGATCATCGGCATCGCGACGTAGGTGACCGCGCCGACCATCGCCGCGCGCGGATCGCTCGTCAGCTCGCGGATCAACAGGAACACCGCCGCGACGCACAGCGGGAAGACGACCAGCGGAAAGCCGATGATGAGGCCGCGCAGGCCAAACACCGCGAGGAACGGCAGATGCGCGAGCTCGACGAACGGCACGTAGCCGCGCAGCGTCCAGTCGGTCGGGTACTTCCACTTGCCGAGGTCGCCGTGCTGCAGCAGCTCGATCACTGGCACGACGCGATACGACAGTCCGTCGCCGCTCATGTAGCCGAGCACGAAGTAGTGGATCAGGAACGCGTGACCGAGCCAGATCGCGAACAGCGCGACCCGGTGACGGTACAGGAAGCCCGAGAATCGGTCCGCCATGCTCAGCGCTTGCGGCGATACAGCCACGTCGTCCCCATCGTGTCCCACGCCCACTCGATCTGGCGGAACCGCTCTGCGCCGAGCACGTCCTTCGTGCTGCCGACGATCTCGTAATCCTCGACCAGCGCGCGCATCCCGACGTGCATCTCGCGGCTGCTGTCGGAGTTGAGCGGGCTGTAGAACTCGACCTTGCCGATCAGGTCGGCGAACAGCGACGGGTTGGTGAAGCTATGCTCGTGCGCGATGATGAAGTCGGGCGGATGCGCGTGCAGCGTCGCGATCGCCTCGCGCGCATCCTCCGCGGTGAGGAAGTCGGCGATCGTGGTGTCGACGCGCGTCGGGTTCTTGCAGTCGAGCAGCTCGTAGACCGCCGGCGTGTTGCCGTACATGAAGCAGGTCGACCCGGGCGGGATGTGCGACGCGAACCAGCGCCGGATCTCGATCCGCCCGGCATTGAGCTTCATCCCGCGCAGCGCCGGGTGCGGATCCTCGAACCGGTTGTCGGCGAGCCGGCCCTCGGTCGCCGTGTCCTTGACGAACGGATTGACGTCCTCGCGCAGGTACAGCCCGAAGTTGAGAACGGCCATGACCGCGAGGATCCCGGCGATCGCGAGCTTCAGCGCGTGGGTCAGCCGGGTCGACGTGAACAGCACCAGAAACAACCCGACGATCAGCGCCGGAGAGTCGCCCCAGCCTGGCCCGGGAAACGACATCTCGTTCGCCCAGTCGGAGGCGAGCGGCACGGCGCCGAGCCCGATCACGAGGATCGGCTCGAGCCCGAACCACGCACGCAGGCGATCCGGCATCAGCGCGGCCAGCGCGGCCAGCGCCATCAGCACCATGCGCGGGCCATCGCTGTATGGAGAAAGCCACGAGTGGCGGATGAGCAGCCCGACCACGACCCCGAGCGGCAGGATCAGCGTCGCGACCTTGCGCGAGGACGCGGTGCCGGTGCGCGACGCCAGGTAGATCGTGATCCCGACCAGCGCCGCCGGGGACGCGAGGTAGCGCACGAACCCGAACCAGGTCACCTGCCAGTGCTGGCCCATCGAGCCGCCGGACAGCGCGTCGATGATCGAGACCAGGCCGCTGACATTCTTCTTGCGGGGCGCGTCGAGGAACATCTGCTGGATCGCGGGGCCGAGCGCACCGAGCGCGGCGAGCACGATGAAGATCAGCGCGAACCCGACGAGGTAGCCGGCCCACAACGCGGCGTAGCGCTTCGGGGTGAAGAACTCCTTGCGCCACAGCATCACGCTCGATGCGCCGAGCAGTGTCGCGCCGAGCACGATCGCGGTCGACTGGCGCGACGCGACCACGAGCCCGGCGAACATCCCCGCGAGCCCGAGATGCACCAGGGTGCGGCGACCATCACTGCGCGCGGCGAGCACGAAGCACAGACCGCTCGCGAGCAGGAACAGGTGCGAGTCCGGCGTGCTCCAGTGATGGATCCAGCCGAACGTGCCATCGAGCGCGCAGAATGTGCTGACCAGCGCGGCGACCTGCCAGCCGGTGATCCGGCGCGCGATCATCCAGACCACGAGCACGCGCAGGATCTTGATCGTGAGCCCGGCGTACATGCTCGCGGCGTAGCGCTCGCCGAACAGCTCCTGGAATCCACCGTCGATGAAGATCGGTAGCGGTCCGACCTGGAACACGTAGTCGCGAAACGGCACGTCGCCGTGGACAAGCCGGGTGCCGAAGTGGAAGTACCAGGCTGGATCGTTCCACTGCATCCCGTGGAGCAGGACCGGCAGGTGGGTCGCCAGCATCACGGTGACGATCGCGACCGCAGCCACGAGATCGATCGGGATCCGGCGCACTAGTTCGCGAACCCCTTCCGGCGATACACCCGCAGGGCGTGCAGCGTGTCCCAGAACGCGGCGGCGCGGCGCGCGAGCTCGGGCGACAGGATGTCGGTGCTGTGACCGATCGATTCGTACTGCGGCAACAGTGCCTGCAGCCCGACGTGCATCGCGCGCGACGCCTGCTCGTTGATCTCGCTGTAGTGCTTCACCGTGTCCCCGAGCTTGACCTCGAGCGACGGGTTCATCCAGCTGCCCTCCTGCGCGATGATGAAGTCGGGCGGGTTCGCACGCAGCGTCGCGAGCGCCTGCTCGGCATCGCCCCTGGTGATGAAGTCAGGGATCGTGACGTCGAGCCGCGTCGGGTTCTTGCAGCCGGTGAGCTCGTAGACGAACGGGATCGTGCCGTACATGAAGCAGGTGCTGCCAGGCGGCACCGAGCGGGTCAGCCACTCGACCACCAGCTTGCGCTGCTCGGGCAGCCGGTGACCGCGCAGCAGCGGATGATCGACCTCGAACCGGTTGTCCGTCAGCGAGCCGTCGCTGGCCTCGTCCTTCGCATACGGGTTCTGATCGTTGGACAGGTACACCACCTGATGAAGCACCGCGAGCCCGAACAGGCCGGCGCACAGCCAGCTCTTGATGCGCTCGGGCAACCTGCGCGACGCGAGCACGAACATCAACGTGCACGGCACGAGCGACAACGGATCGCCCCAGCCGCGTCCCGGATACGACATCTCGAGTGCCCAGTCCGACGCGAGCGGCAGCCCACACAGCGCGAGGATGACGACCGGTTCGACCCCGAACCAGCGGCGCGCGCGGTCCGGCGCGAGCACGGCACACGCGGTCACGAAGCTGAGGAACGTGCGCGGCAGGTCATAGAAGTACAGGTTCCAGGCGTTGCGCCCGAGCAACCCGGCGACCACCGCGATCGGGATGACCAGCAGCGCCACCGTGCGCGATGACACGGCGCCGCGCCGCGTGACCGCGAACAGCGCGAGCGCGGTTGTCGCGAGCGGGAGCCCGATGAAGAACAGGAAGCCTTTCCACCACGCGACGCCCCACAGCACGAGCGCGCCGCCGGAGAGCGCGTCGAGCACCGCGGCGACGCCGCCGGCATTCTTCTTCTGCGGCGCATCGAGGAACATCTGCTGGATCGCCGGACCGAGCGCGCCGACCGCCGCCAGTGCAGCTGCCAGCAGCACGAGGGACCCGACGTAGCCAGCCCACATCGCGATGAACCGGCGCGGGGTGAAGAACTCCTTGCGCGCGAGCAGCACGACCGAGCCGGCGGCCAGCACGGCGACGACCGTTATCGCGGTCGCCTGGCGCGCCGACACGATCAAGCCCGCGAACATCCCCGCGAGCACGAGGCACGTCAGGACGCGGCGCTCGGACTTGCCGGGCTCGGCCGCCATCACGATCATGAGGCCGCACGCGAGAAAGAACAGCTGCGCGTACTGGGTGCTCCAGTGATGCGCCCAGCCGTTGAACATCTGGTCGAACGTGCAGAACGCGGCGAACAACGCGGCCGCGCGTGGGCTGGCGACCCGGCGCACGATCATCCACACCACGAGCACGCGCACGATCTTGATCAGCAGCGCGGCGTACATGCTCGACGAGTAGCTGGCGCCGAGCACCGCCTGGAACAGCGCATCCATGTAGATCGGCAGCGGGCCGACCTGGAACACGTAGTCGCGGTACGGGACCGCGCCGTCGAGGACGCGGTTGCCGAAATGGAAGTACCAGGCCGAGTCGTTCCAGCACATCCCGTGCATGATCAGCGGGCGATGCGTGACGAAGATCGCGACCGCGATCACGACCAGCGCGACGGCATCGATCGGAACGCTGCGTCCCAGGATCCGGACGCGCGACGTCATGGTGGAGCGAGTGACTTTCGGCGGTACAGCCGGACCGCATCGAGCTGATCCCACTCCTTCGCCGCTTGCACCGCGAACCACGGCGCGATCTTGCTGGAGACCACGCCGAGCGAGTCGTAGTCGGCTGCGAGCGCGCGGATCGCGGCGTGCAGCTGCTGGTTGGCGTCGGGATGCAGCCGCAGACTGGTCGCGGGATCGAGCACCAGCGGCGCGAACTGGCTCTCGTGCGCGAGCAGATAATCCGGGGGGCTCGCGCGCAGGGCCGCGATCGCCGCGTCGAGCTCGGCCTGCGTTGCCTGGCCGGGGCCGATCGCGTCGAGCCGCGTCGGGTTGTTGCACACCAGCAGCGTGTAGAGCACCGGCAGGTTGCCGTAGATGAAGCAGCTCCGCTGCTTCTCCATCGAGTCCTTGATCCACTGGATCGAATCGCGGCGACCCTCGGTGATCGCGATGCCGCTCATCCGCCGGTGGTTGGCCTTGAACTTCGAGTCGGCGCGCGGCCGCTCGGCCAGCGGGTTCTGGGCGTACGGCGCGGCGCCGGTCTGGACCAGCACGGCAAAGTTGATGAGGCCTGCGAGCGCGACGACGACACACGTCCACAGCTTCGCGTGTGCGGTCAGCCGGCTCGACGCGAGCATCATCAGGATCACGCCGATCACGAGCGCCGTCGGATCGCCCGGGCTGCGACCTGGCATCGCCATGCCCGCGATCCAGTCACAGGCGAGCGGCAGTGCACCGAGCGCGAGCGCGGTCAGCGGCTCGAGCCCGAACCATGCCCGCAGCCGTTCCGGCATCGCGACCGCCATCACCGTGGTCAACGTGAAGAACAGCCGCGGCAGATCGTTGAAGTAGTCGAGCTGGCCGTAGCGCATCAGCAGGCCGAGGATGAACGCGATCGGCACGAGCAAGAGCCCGATCGTCTGGATCGAGATCTCGCGCTCGCGCGCGGCCAGCGCGAGCATCCCGGCGATGATGAGGGCCGGGACCCCGAGGAAGTACAGGACGCCGCCCCACCACGTGTAGTCCGCGCTGGTCAGCGCACCGCCCGAGATCGCATCGAGCACCCCACCGCTGGCGGGTGCCACGAACATCTGACCGAGTGCGTCGCCGAGCAGCCCACGCGCCGCGAGCACCGCGAGCACGATCGCGATGCCGCCGGCAAACCCGGCCCACAGCGCCGCGAAGCTGCGCGGTGCGAGCTGCTTGCCGCGCACGAGCAACGCGGTGGCCGGCAGGAGCAGGACCGCGATCGCGATCGTCGCGCGAGGCGTGGCCGCGAGCGACAGCGCCGCGAACGCGCCGGCCGCGACCAGGTGGACCAGTGCACGCCGGCCCTCGGCGCGCGTCGAGAGCACCACGAACAGCGCGGACATGGTGATGAACAGATGGAGGTACGGCGTGGCCCAGTGCGGGCCGAACGCGAACAGCGGATCGACGGCGCAGAACATCGCGATCGCGATCGCGCTACGCCAGCTCGCGAGCCGACGCACGATCATCCAGATCACCCACACGCGGAGCACGGTGACGAACAGCCCGGCGTACACGCTCGACGCGTACCTCGAGCTGAACAGACCCTGGAACACCGCATCGACGTAGATCGGCAGCGGCCCGCCATGGAACACGAAGTCGCGATACGGCGCGGCGCCCTCGACCGCGACGCGATGGCCGAGGTGAAACAACCAGCTCGGCTCGTTGAACGGCATCCCGTAGAGCACGAACGGTCGGTGGCTGAGCAGCACCGCGACCGCGACTCCGACAAAGGCGACCAGGTCGATCGGGATGCGGCGCCACGCGGGCGACGGACGACTCACCGGCGCGAGGGGCGCGGGCGTTGGTTTCTGGGCCCGCTCGTCGTCGTTGCCCGGTACATCCGCCACAGCCGCGCATCCTAGGCACCCCGATAGGGGTTTTCAAGCGGCTGGATCGTCGACGAGCGAGCTCAGTTGCGGGCGATGATGGCCAGCTCGTCGTCGCCGAGCGCGTAGTACGGGCGCGTGACCTCGCCGAGCACCCGCAGCGCGGTCCGCGCGAGGCCCGGCTGGGCGTTGCCAGTGGCGCTACCGACCGACATCCCGAGTGTCTGGAGCGCGGACAGCGCGAGGAACAGCGTGTCGCCGCCCCGCGTGCGCTCGCTGGCGATGTCGTAGCCGGCATCACGCAGCAGGCGTTGCAGCGCGCGACTGGAGAAGTGATGGAGGTGGACCGGCACCTGGTACCAGCCCCACGAGCGGGGTGCGAGCTTGCGGAGCCGCGCCTCGAAGTTGGGCACGCAGATCACGAGCTTGCCGCCCGGCTCCAGCAGGCCCTTCGCGGTCTCGAGGAACGCGTGCGGATCGGGGACGTGCTCCAGCACGTGCTGGGCGAAGATCGCGGAGAACCGCAGCTTCGGGTGTTCCGCCGCGAACGCCTCGATCGTGCCGACGAACGTCTCGTGACCCTTGTCACGTGCGACCTCGGCGGCACTCTGCGCGAGCTCGATGCCGTACGGTACCAGGCCACGGCCGCGCGCTTCATCGAGCAGGAACCCGAACATGCAGCCGACGTCGAGAATCTTGCCGGTCTTGACCTCCGACCAGTCGAGCAGCGCGGCGGCGCGACGGCGCTTCTCGACCTCGATCAGATCGTGCGTCGAGTAGCCGTACGTCGCGGCGTAGCAGGCCGCGAGCTCGTCGGCCGTGGGGCGCGGCATGGTCGCGCCGGCACCGCACTCGTTGCACTCGTCGATCCGGTAGACGCCGAGCTTCGCGTAGCTCGAGCGTGGAGCGGGAACGGCGGGTGAGAGCGTGCCGCCGCAGACGATGCAGTGCTCGGTTGCCACGGGCCGCAGTCTATTCGTGGGCCCGTCGAACGCAAGGCTCGTGTACCCTGACCCACGGTGCGCTGGCTGCTGGTGATCGCCTGTGGTTGTACGGATCTGCCAGCGCCGATCGAAGTCACCGACGTGCGGATGCCCGTGCCGGCGGCGGATCCGCGGTTTGTCGACCTCGTCACACCGGAGTTCACGGTCGAGCCCGGGCACGAGCTGGTCGCGTGCCTGTATCTCGACAATGCGCATGGCCGGTTCGGCACCGATCGGATCGAGGCCCGGCAAGGCAACGGCGGTCATCACATCGCGTTCCGCCGCGCGACCGAGCGCCGGCCTGCCGGCACGTTCGAGCACTGCACCGGCGATCAGGAGGCGCTCGCGCTCGGCGACCTGTTCCTCGGCGGCGGCGCGTTGCCGGTCGCGGGCTGGGCGGTCGAGATCCCGGCCGATGCGCAGCTCGTCGTGGAGACCCACTATCTCAACGCGACCGATCTCCCGCTGCTCGCGCGCGACGTGATCCGCGTCCATCGCGTGCCGGATGCCGAGGTCACGCGCTGGGTCCACGCGATGCACCTGAAGACGTACGATCTCGACGTGCCACCTGGCGTGTCGACGCTCGCGTTCGACTGCCGCGTCCCCACCGATCTCTCGCTGTTCCAGTTCTGGGGTCACCAGCACGAGCGCGGTCGCCGCGTCCGCGCCGAGCTCGACGGCGCCGAGCTGTACGACGCGACGTGGGGCACGGACCCGCTCGTGTGGGGCGCCCTCGATGCGCCGCTCGCGATCGCCGCCGGCTCGCAGATCCGGATCGCGTGCACGTGGGACAACACCACGGGTCACGCGCTGCGGTTTCCCGACGAGATGTGCGCGTTCGGGGGCTACGTCGAGGGCAGCGAGCTGTCGTGCGTCGGCGATAGCCACACGCCCTGACGTGTTACACACAGTCGATGCCTCGGCTGCGCACGCTCGCGGTCGCCGTGCTCCTGGCGACGGCAGGCCTCGTCGCGACGCGACAGCTCACGCTGACCGGCTGGTATGCGCCACACGGTGCGTATCGCGCGCAGGTCGAGGCGCTGCTCGAAGGCCGGCTCGCGCTCGACGCAGCACCTGACGCGCTGGCGCACGATCTCGCGTGGACCGAGCACGGCGTCCAGCAGGTCTGGGGTCTCGGCGTGCCGGTGTGGCAAGCGCCGTTCGAGGCCGTCGGTCGTGCGTTCGGCGCGAGCCCGTTCCCGGATCGCGTGCCGATGATCGCGTGGCTCGCGCTGGTTGGCTGCGTGCTCGCGCGCGGGTTTCGCCGGCGCGAGCCAGCCACCGAGCCGTGGTTCGTCCGCGCTGGCACGATCGTGATCGCCGCGCTACTTCCAGCGTTCGTCGCGCTGGTCCGCGGTCGGATCGGGGTCTACGAGGAGGCCGCGCTCTACGCGTACGGCGCCGCGATCATCCTGTTCGGCGGGCTCGCCGGCTTCGCGCGCCGGCCGACGCTGCGCGGCTACCTCGTGCTGATCGCGTTCGCGGGGCTGACCGGGTTGTTCCGGCCGACCGTGTGGTTCTACGGGCTCGCGACCGCGATCGTCGCGACCGCGCTCTGGCTGCGGACCGAGCGGCCCCGGACGGCGCGCCTGCGCGCGGTCGCGATCGCGCTCGCGCTGTTCGTCGCCGGCGGCGGGATCCTGTACGCGAGCAACGTGCGGCGGTTCGGCGCGGGCGGCGAGTTCGGGCACCGCCTGAACGTCCACTCCCTGCCCGGAAACCTGATCGCGACCCGGTTCAGCTATCCGTTCGAGCGCGTCGGTGCGGGCGAGGCCGCGACCGAGCTCGCCGGCGCCACGTTCGATCGTCCCGAGCTCCGCAGCAAGAAGGGGTTCTATCAGCAGCGGCTGCATCGCGGGCAGTCCGACGTGCCGCGCTGGCGCGAGTACTACTTCACGACATTCTCGTGGCCGTACCTGCCGATCCTCGTGGCCGGCCTCGTGCTCGGCGTGCTCGCGTGGCGGCGGCGCGGCGTACCGGATCGCGAGGCGCGCTGGCTGGGACCATGGGCGGTGCTCGCGCTCCTCCCGCTGGTCGGGTTCTATCTGTGGTCGCCCAGCCTGTCGTCGCGCTACCAGCTCGACCTCGCACCGGGCTTCGTCGCGTTGCTCGTGATCGCGTGGCGCGCGCTGGCGATGTACGCGCGACCCGCGGTCGCGATCCGCTGCTCGTCCTCGCGTGGGGCACCGCGGTCGTCACCTCGAAGGCCTCACGCAACCCGGGGCCGGTCGGGGCCGACGCCGCCGAGCTCGCTGGCTCGCGGATCTCGCACGCGACGGCGCACCTGCGCACCCTGCCCGACGCCTACGAGCTGGCTGATCCGCTGCTGCCGGTGGCCACCGACGTCGCGTCATGGTTCGAGCGCTGCACCGATACGTTCGGCGACCCGATCTCGTGCGACGCCCCACCGATGGCCGGGGATGGTCATCTGATCGGCGAGCGCGACGAGCTCGGCTGGATCGTCTCCCGCGCACGTGTTCCCGACGCGCCCGAGCCGGTGTGCGAGCCCGAACCCGCCAGCTCGGCGGTGTGTGCTCGCGAGCCGACGGTCGTGGACGAGGCGATCGCGGAGGGCGTCGTCACCCTGCCGCCCGCGCTGTACCTGAACGGCTTTGGCTGGGACCTCGCCACCGGGCAGGTCCCCCCCGCGACCTACGTCTACGTCGAGGATCCGCAGTTCATCGAGCTCGACCTCGCGACGACCGGCGACGGCGTCGTCGATTGGTCGCGCGCGGCGCGGGTCTCGATCGCTGCGCATCAGTTGCGTCTGGTCTCGCTCGCGACCACAGCGCACGGCGCGCGGCTCACGTTCGTCGCGGATCGGCCGCTGCCCGGCATCCGGGTCGCGTTCCTCGCGTTCGGAGACGATCGCGAGCTCGATCACCGGTCTCGCGGTTCACGCTGCTCCGCGTGCGCTGGCGATGATCACTCGCTGATCGTGACGTAGCGGCCGTACTGCCCCTCGAGCTTCTGGGCGCTGACGTTCACCGCGGGCAGCGCGGCCGAGAGCTGCTCGCACAGCGCGGGCGACAGGTAGTTTTCGGACAGGTCGAACGATTCGAGGTGCGTGAACCGCCGCAGGTTCCGCGCGATCAGCCGACCGCCGTCGATGCCCATCGTCCCCTTCGAGAGATCGAGATGGATCAGCCGCGGCAAGATGTCCGCCAGCAACACGCGCTCGACCAGCTCGTCGCCGAACGTGCCGTTGCACAGCGCGAGTCGCGTCACCCGTGGCAGGTTCTCGCCGGCGAGGATCGGCACGACATCGCGCGGCGTGCAATCGCCGCCGTAATCCGCGGTCCCGAGAAACACGTCGAGCTGCTCGAGCGCCGGCCAGCGCGCGCTCGCGATGCTGGCGAGCACGTGCGCACGCAGACCGCCGGTGACCAGCGTCAGGTGCTGTAACGCGGGCAGCTCGATCTTGCCGAGCGTGAACCGCCCGACCTCGAGCGTCAGCTGCTCGAGGTTGCACAGGCTCGGGTTCGCGATCGAGACGTCCCCGACATGTGTCCACGAGATGTCGTCGTCGAAGCAGGTGACCCGTAGCCGGCGCAGGGTCGGGAGCGGGTGATCGCGCAGCAGCTCGAACAGCGAGATGTCGTCGGTTTCAGCGCGGCCGTTGTACGCGATCGCGGCACCGAGCTCGAGTGCGCGGACGAACCGCCCGACCGGCCGCTGTAACAGCTCCGCGAGCGAGATCGCGGCCTCGACGCTCTCGTAGCCGGTGAGCACCTCGGCCTCGGACACGAAGCCGCGACGCCACTTGACGCGGGTCCGGCCGAACGGCCAGTTGTCCGACGTCACGCCACCGAGCCAGTCGTCCTCGTGCTGCGCGAGCAGCTCGCTCTCGCGTGCGAGCAGGGCGGGATCGTCCGGCGCGTCCTCGCGGGCGAGCTGGACCGCGATCAGCTCGCCGCGCGGATCGCCTTGCTCCTGCAGCCAGTCGGCGTACACGGCGTAACCGCTGCGCGCATCGGGATCCGCCTCGATCGCGGCCTCGAGCGCCGCGGTCACGGCCGGATCGCACCGATCTCGGCAGGCGCGGTCAGCGGTGGTGTGACCAGGTGGCCGAGATCGGGCACGAGCGTATCCTCGCGCACGAACGTGAAGTACCAGAACGTCGTCGGGATCTGCGCGCGGATCTCGATCGGACGCTCGCCCTCGTCGGCGTACGACAGGATCGTGCGGTCGTAGGTCTGCGACGCTTCACCGGAGACCTCGAGCGACACGCTGCCCTCGTGCGCCGCAGTCCAGTAGGTACCTGACACGCGCTCGTGAAGGCGGATCCGCATCTCGACTCCAGGCACGTCCGCGGTCGCGAGGATGCCCGGCGTCGAGAACGCCCAGCTTGGCGGCGCGTCGTTCAGCAGATTCGTCATGCCATCGTACGCGACGAGCAGCCCCTCGCAGACGTGAGAACCCTGCAGGCGTTGGTAGTCGCAGTGCTGCCAGCCGCCACCGGCCAGTCGCGCCTCGACGGTCGCGGTCGATCGCACACCCGAGCCGAGCATCAGCGCCTTGACCGGCCGGCCTTCGTCGATGCAGCCGCGCACGAGCAGCACGAGGATCACGAGCGGATGCCGACGCGGGCCGCGACCTCCGCGAACGCGGGAGCAGGCTCCGCAGGCGCGCGAGCCGGCGCAGCACGCGGATCCGCCAGCGGGTCACCCGCCACACCACGATGCTGGCGGTCGCCACGAGCAGCGCTAGGATCGCGAGCAGCCGGCCCTTGCCATCGGAGGGCAGCGGGCCGTCGACGGTGAACGTGGTCTTGCCCGGCGCGACCCAGGCGGCCACGACGTGCAGCCGGCCATCGGGGGTTGGCGGCTGCGCGTACACCGGGTGCCAGGTGCCGCACGCGTGACGGGCGCGCCACCGCGGGTAGTACCCGGTGCCGAGCGCGACCAGCACGGGCTCCTTCGCGATCACCTCGATCTCGACCACGCGATCGTCGAGTTTCGACACGCGCACCTCCCCCGTGCCGCGCTCGATCCGCGCGAACTTGCCGTCCCACGCGGTGATCTCGCGGATCGTGAAGCCACCGACCACCTGCTCGGTCTCGGGATCGCCGAGCTGCGGCGAGCGGCCGGACGCGATCGCCCAGCGGACGTTGAACCGCGCGAGGCTCTCGGCCGACAGATCCTCGATCCGCTCGCGCAGCAGGAGATCCGGCTGCGGCGACAGGTGGAACGTCGGCAACCCGGTCTCCGCGGTGAGGTGAAAGTGCTCGTGGGTGTCGGTCTCGAACACCGCGCGCGCCCACGCATCCGGCCGCAGCTCCGCGGCGCGAGCCTTGGCCCAGGTTCCGAGCTCGGCGCGCCCGAGTGGATCCGGCGCGAGCACCTGCGACTCGTTGTAGGCGCGCGTCGACGTCGAGCGCCACAGCGCCGGGATCACGCGCGCGACCGACGCGGTCATCACGCCGATCACGGCCGCCGCGACCAGGCGCTGGGTCGGCTTCGCGCCGCGCCAGCTCTCGATCGCGTGGCGGATGAAGATCCAGATAGCGTATGCACCGCATGCGGCGATGAACGGGCGTGCGAGCTGCGCGAGCCGCTCGGTGCCGAGCCGCGCGACGCCCAGGCCCGGCGCCAGATCGAGCGCGAGATACGGCGCGTCGCACAGCCCGACCATCAGCACGAGGGAGACCGCCGCGAGGTAGACCATGCGCGCCTGGCGCGACCACAGGCCGGCGATGATCCCGAAGAACCCGGCGTAACCAAGCATCGCGAACGCGGTGACTGGCGATGGCCACTGCAACAGATCCTCGAGCAGGCGCGCCGGCGCACGGAGCGGATTCGGGAAGTGCTGGCCGTACAGCAGGATCCGCTCCGCGAGCGGCATCCACACGATCGCGCCGAGCGCGACGCCGATCACGACGTGCCCCGCCGCGATCAATGCACGGCGCGGAGGCACGTCCGACGCGAGCAGCGCCACGACCGCGAGCCCGACGGCGCTCGCCGCCGCCCCGAGCAAGCCGGCGGGATGGGTCGCACACGCGAGCGCGGTGCCGACCCAGATCGCGATCGCCGCCGCGATCCGAGGCTTGCGTAACGCCGCCAGCACGCCGAGCGCGGCGAGGATCGCGAACGCGAGGGACATCGCGCTGTGCAGCAGCGCCCAGCGAAACAGCCCGACCGTGCCGCCGTGTGCGACGGCGCCGCTGTCGACCACGGTCAACACGCCGACCACGAGGGCGATCGGCTTGGGTGCGACGCGCATCGCGAGCATCGTGGTGCCCGCGGCGAGCGCGAGGTGCACGAGGACCGCGATCACCATCATCGCGAGCGGCAGGTCGTCGGCGAGGCCGAGCAGGAGCGCGAGGTGACCGGTCACCATGTACGCGAGCTTCGGATAGAGCTCGAACGGCGCATCACCGGTGCCGACGAGATGATTCCACACCGGGACGTCGGTGCCGGGTAGCTCCGACATCACGCGCCCGAGCACCGCGTGCTGCGGTCCCCAGTCGCCCATCTGCCAGTCGGGCGAGATCGTGAGCGTGTCCCAGAACGTCGAGACCCCCATCAGGACGACAAGCGCGACGACGAACGCGCCCGCTGCGCGCGGCGGTGGCTGACGCAGCCACGCCGGGAACTGCGGCCACGACTGTGCGACCGCGACCCCGAATCCGCCCGCGACGATCGCCATGCCGACCGCACCCGAGAAGCGCGAAGGAAACAGCAACGCGACCAGCGCGCCACCCGCGACCAGCTGCCAGCCGGGGCTGCGCACGAGGCGCTGCCCGACGGAACGCACCCGATCGATCACGGCCTGGCGTTACCACGCCGTCGACACGGTGTCATCCGACGACCCCGGCGTATGCTGCGCTCGATGCCACGCTGGCTCGGGGTCGCGATCCGCGTGCTCGGCACCGTCGCCGGGTTGGCCTGGATCGCGACACGCGTCGAGCCCGCGGCGGCCGGCGCCGCGCTCGCCCGGATCTCGATCCTCACGTTCGTGCTCGCGGCGCTGCTGGTCGCCGGCAACGTCGTCGCGGGTGCGCTGCGCTGGCGCGTCTTGCTCCACGCCTATGGCGCGACGACGATCCCGCCGCTCGCGCGCCTCGTCTACCTCTACTTCGTCGCATTCTTCTACAACAACTTCCTCCCGGGTGCGGTCGCGGGCGATGTCGGGCGCGCGATCGTGACGCGCGAAGCGTTCGCGGAGGAGGGCGCCACCGGTGCGCTCGCCGTCGTCCTGGTCGAGCGCGCGCTCGGCCTGTTCGCGCTGTTCGCGCTGCTCGCGCTCGGCCTCGCGATCGCAGGCGACTCGATCGACAGCGGCTCGCTGTGGTGGTGGACCGCGGCCGGCGTCGCCGGCTCGTGCGTGCTGGTGATCGCGATCCCGCTCGCCCGCCGGCTCGCGCCGTACCTGCCCGGACCGCTCGCCCGGATCGCGCACCGGTTGCCAGCACTGCACGCCGGTCGCGCGTTCGTCGTCGCGATCGGGCTCTCGATCGTCACCCAGGCGCTGATCGCGATCGCGGGCTGGATCTTGCTGGCCTCGCTCGGTCCGATCGATCTCGGTGCCTCGCTGCTCGTCGTGCCGCTCGCGGCGGCCACCACGTTCCTGCCGATCACCGTCGGCGGTGCCGGCGCGCGCGAAGCAGTCTACGTCGCGCTGTGCGGTCGGCTGTTCGGCATGCCCGAGGCCGACGCGCTCGCCGCCTCGCTCGGGCTGTGGCTCGCTCACCTCGCGGTCGGTGCTGCCGGTGGTCTCGCGCAGCTCGCGGCCGCGCGGCGCTCGCGCGTCAGTGCGGCTTGACGGCGCGCGCGAGCCGCTGGAACGCGTCGAGGATCGGCGCGGCGACGTTCTTGTTGTCGAGCTGCGAGGCGTGACGGACACCGGTCGGCGACGTGATGTTGATCTCGGTCAGCATCCCGCCGATCACGTCGAGCCCGACCAGGATCTGGCCGTGGTCGTGGAGGAATGGCGCGATCGCCGCGATGATCTCGGCGTCGCGCGCATCGATCGTGGTCTTCACCGCCTTGCCGCCGACGTGCAAGTTGCCGCGGGCCTCGGCGGAGCCCGGGACGCGGAGCACCGCGCCCACGGGAACGCCGTCGACCAGGATGATCCGCTTGTCGCCCTTCACCGCATCCGGCAGGTACGCCTGGGCGAGCGTCCACCGCGTGCCGGCACCAGTCGAAGTCTCGAGGATCGACGACGCGTTCGGATCCCCGTCGCGCACGACGAAGATCCCGAGCCCGCCGTAGCCATCAACCGGCTTGACCACGATCGCCCCGCCCTGCGCGGCCTGAAACGCGCGCAGCTTCGCGCTCGAGCGCGTGACGATCGTCGGCGGTGTCAGCGCCGGGAACCGCAGCACCGCGAGGTGCTCGTTGAGCTCGCGCAGGCCGCGCGGATCGTTGATCAGCAGCGTCTTGCCGCGCGCGTGATCCAGGATCCACGTCGCGTGCAGGTAGTTCACATCGAGCGGCGGATCCTTGCGCATCAGCACGACGTCGAAATCCGCGAGCCGCATCGCCTCGCGCGGCCCGACGCGAAACGCCTGCACCGGGGTCTCGGCCTCCGTCACCTGGGTCGGCGATGCATCGACGACCGCATCGTCGCCGACCAGCCCGAGATCCTCGACCAGGCAGGTCCAGACCTCCCAGCCGCGCGCCGCGGTCTCGAGCATCAGGGCGTAGGACGTGTCACCGGCGAGGCCGAGCCGCTCGAGCGGATCGACGATGTAGAGCAGCTTCACGCCGCGACTCTAGCCCGTAATCGTAAACCCGAACGTAAACGTAAACGAATCCGAGGCCCCCTGTGCCAGGGTTGTTGTCGCATCGCGCGGGTTGAAGCTCGCGCTTGATGCACCGGGGCAACAGGTCCGAATGTCAGGTACCCAATACAGTGAAAAGTTCCGAGCCCGCATGGTCGAGAAAATGGCCGGGCCGCATCCGATGAGCGGGGTCCAGCTCGCGGCGGAGACTGGTGTGCCGCAGCCGACGCTGTCGCGCTGGCTGCGGGAAGCCACTACCCTTCGTCGCAAGATGGCCAAGCGACACGACGACGAAGAGCAGACGTTGGTGGTTGCGGATGCGTCGCCGCGTTCCACAGAGAACAAGTTCTCGTTGGTGCTGGAAGCGGCGGCAGTCCCGGAGGCCGAGCTTGGCGAGTGGCTACGTCGCAAGGGCGTGTACGCCGCACAGCTCGAGGAGTGGCGCACGCAAGCGATGGCTGGGCTGGCCGGTGCCGCCAAGCGCAGCAAGGAGACGACGGCCGACGCCCGTCAAATTCGCGAGCTGGAGCGTGAGCTCGCGCGCAAGGACAAGGCGCTTGCCGAGGCGGCAGCTCTGCTCGTACTCCAAAAAAAAGTTCGATCTATCTGGGGGGACGAGGACGACGACACCGACGAGAAGAACGACAAATGATCGGCAGGTACATCGACGAGGCCGTGGCTGCGGGCGCTTCGCGCACCAGGGCCTGTGAAGCCATCGGTCTGCCAGCGCGCACGCTGCAGCGCTGGGCCCATAAGTCTGACGACGGTCGTCACGGGCCCAAGCATGTCCCGGCAAACAAGCTCTCCGAGGCCGAGCGGCGGCAGGTGGTGGCCGTCGCGACAAGCCCCGAGTTTCGAGACCTGTCGCCGAAGCAGATTGTCCCGAGGCTGGCGGACCGTGGCAAGTACATCGCCTCCGAGTCGACGTTCTCTCGCGTGCTCTACGAGCACGGCTTGCAGCAGCACCGCGGCCGGGCTCGTCCGCCTACGGCGCGCCCACGTGGGCACGCTGCGACTGGACCTTGGCAACTCGGGGCGTGGGACATCACGTACCTCCGCAGTCACGTCCGCGGTGAGTTCTTCTACCTCTACCTCGTCGAGGATGTGTGGAGTCGGAAGATCCTCGGCTGGGATGTGCATGACGTCGAATCGACGGACTTCGCGGCCGACCTCATCGAGAAGATCCGAAAGGACAATCCGGGCGTCGACCTTCGCGGCTGGGTGCTCCACTCCGACAACGGCGGGCCGATGAAGGGCGCCACGATGCTCGCGACGATGCACAAGCTCGGCATCGTTCCGTCCTTCAGCCGGCCGCGCGTGTCGGACGACAACGCCTACGCCGAGGCACTGTTTCGGACGCTCAAGTACTGCCCGGAGTATCCCTCGAAGGGCTTCGCTACCGTCGACGACGCTCGCGCGTGGGTAACTCGGTTCGTCGCCTGGTACAACGACGTCCACCTGCACAGCAGCATCGGCTTCGTCACTCCCTCATCGCGTCACGCCGGCGACGACATCGCCATCCTCGACGAGCGCCGCAAGACGTACGCGACAGCACGCGAGCTCCAGCCGGCGCGCTGGTCGCGCCACACGCGACCGTGGTCTCGTCCGGCGATCGTGACCCTGCACCCTGAGACGGATCGGACAAGTCAGACCAGATCGGATCAGTCAGACCAGAACGGTCTCGGGGAAGCAGCCGCTTGAAGACTTTTGCGACAACAACCTTGATTCCCACCG
>JBBJLY010000155.1:0-20149 GCA_037720695.1 Kofleriaceae bacterium
GTTACACGAGCCGCGTCACAGGATGTAGCGCGCGAGATCCTCGTCGGCGACCAGCGCCCCGAGCCGCTCGCGAACATACGCTGGCGTGATCGGGATGGTCTGCGTGCCGATGTCGGGCGCGTTGTACAGCAGGTCGTCGAGCAAACGCTCGAGCACCGTGTGGAGCCGGCGCGCGCCGATGTCGTTGGTGCGGCGATTGACGTCGGCCGCGATCTGCGCGAGCTCCTCGATCGCCTCCGGCGTCCACTCGATGGTCACCCCATCGGTCGCGAGCAGCGCGGCGTACTGGCGAGTCAGCGCGTTCTGCGGCTCGGTCAGGATGCGCACGAAGTCCGGCGCGCCCAGCGGCGTCAGCTCGACGCGGATCGGAAACCGGCCCTGCATCTCGGGGATCAGGTCGCTTGGCTTCGACATGTGGAACGCGCCCGCCGCGATGAACAGCACGTGGTCGGTGCGGACCGGTCCGTACTTGGTGGTCACCGTCGAGCCCTCGACGATCGGCAGCAGATCACGCTGCACGCCTTCGCGCGAGACGTCCGCGCCGTGGCGATCGCGGCTGGTCGCGATCTTGTCGATCTCGTCGATGAACACGATGCCGGCATTCTCGGCACGCCGGACCGCCTCGCGGGTCGCGGCCTCGTGGTCGATCAGCTTGTCGACCTCCTGCTCGGTCAGCGCGCCCCACGCCTGCTGGACCTTGAGCTTCTGGCGCTTGGTCTTGCCGCGGCTGAACGCGCCGAACATGTCCTTCAACCCGGACAGCGCGTTCTCGTCGAGGCCGGGCTGACCGCCGAGCACGGACATCAAGGGATTGGAGTCGTCCGTGAGCTCGATCTCGACCTCGCGATCGTCGAGCCGACCATCGCGCAGCATCACGCGCAGCTTCTCGCGCGTGGCGTCCGCGCCGACCGTCGGCGGCTCGCCCGGCCGGTCGACGAAGCTGCGACCGCGCGGCAACAGCAGATCGAGGACGCGTTCCTCGGCCGCTTCCTTCGCGCGGGGGCGGACCTTGCCCGCCTCCTCGTCGCGCACGAGCTTGACCGAGACCTCGACCAGGTCGCGCACGATCGACTCGACGTCGCGTCCGGCGTAGCCGACCTCGGTGAACTTGGTCGCCTCGACCTTGAGGAACGGTGCGCGCGCGAGCCGCGCGAGCCGGCGCGCGATCTCGGTCTTCCCGACGCCGGTCGGGCCGATCATGATGATGTTCTTGGGCGCGATCTCGTCGCGCAAGTCGCCCTCCACCTGCTGGCGGCGCCACCGGTTGCGCATCGCGACCGCGACCGCACGCTTGGCATCGCGCTGGCCGACGACATACCGATCGAGCTCCTCGACGATCTTGCCCGGCGTCAGATCGGCATCGCTCAGCGTGGTCGTCACGACAGCTCCTCGATCACGAGGTTCGCATTGGTATAGATGCAGATGTCCGCGGCGATCCGCATCGCGGTCTCGGCGATCTCGCGCGCCGACATCTCGGTGTGCTGCAGCAATGCACGTGCGGCGGACAGCGCGTAGCTGCCACCCGAGCCGATCGCACACACGCCATCGTCGGGCTCGATCACGTCGCCGGAGCCCGACAGGATGAACGTCGCCTCGGCATCGGCGACCACGAGCATCGCTTCGAGCCGGCGGAGCGCGCGATCCGTGCGCCACTCCTTTGCGAGCTCCACCGCCGCGCGCCGCAGCGGGCTGCGCTGCTCGCGGAGCTTGTCATCGAGCCGCTCGAACAGCGCGATGCCGTCGGCCGCAGATCCGGCGAACCCACCGATCGCGCGTCCCTCGCCGAGCCGGCGGACCTTCTTCGCGCCACCCTTCACCACCGTGTTGCCGAGCGTCACCTGGCCATCACCCGCCACGATCACGGAGCCACCGCGGCGGACGGAGAGGATCGTCGTGGATCTGACCTTCACTCCTTGGTTGGTAGCACGCCTGGGCTGACGCCGGGCAGGCCGCCCCGCGCACGCGGATGCGCGTCGTCGTAGACCTTCATCAGGTGGTCTAGCGAGACCTTGGTGTAGATCTGCGTCGACGACAGGCTCGCGTGGCCGAGCAGGTCCTGGATCGCGCGCAGGTCGACACCCTCATCGAGCAGGTGGGTCGCGAACGAGTGGCGCAAGGCATGCGGGGTCGCGGCGGCATGAACACCGCCGGCGATCGTCCAGCGCTTGACCATCCGCTGCACCGAGCGCGGCGTCAGCCGCGCGCCCGATGCGTTGACGAACAGCGCGCCACTGGTCGCACCGAGTCCCTGCCGCGCGGGCAGGTAGGCCGACAGCGCACGATCGGCAGCACCCCCGAGTGGGATCTGGCGCGACTTGTTTCCCTTGCCGCGGCGGACCAGGACCATCGGCGTCGCGTGACGCGCGCGATCGATGTCATCGAGATCGAGCCCGCACGCTTCCGACACGCGCAGCCCCGTGCCGTACAGCAGCTCGAGCAGCGCGGCGTCGCGCAGCCGTAGCAGCTCGTGCCGCGCCTGTTCGCCGGTCGACAGCGTGCGGTGGCTGGTCCGCCCGATCGTGCGCGGGGCCTCGACCAGCCGGAACGCATCGTCGACATCGAGCGATCGTGGCAGCCCGCGCGGCTTCTTGGGGCCGCGGATCGCCGCCGCCGGATTCCCGGCGAGCACACCGCGCTTGACGAGGAATCTGCACAGCGCGCGCACGCTCGACAGCTTGCGCTTGATCGAGGCGGGCCCGTTGACGCCGAACAGCGCGGCGAGCTGGCTGCGGACGTCGATCGCGGACAACCGCGCGAGCGGCGTATCCTTGCCGCGCTTTTGCGCGAGATGGGCACGCAACGCCGCCACGTCCCGCAGGTACGCGTCGACCGTGTGCCGCGAGTACGCCCGCTCGACCTCGAGGTACGTGCGGAATGCAGCGAGCGCGGCGTCCCATTCCATCGCGCCACGATCGACCTTCCGGGCGGTGCGCGCGAGTTTCGGGCTGGCTGTGACCTCACGCCACGGCTACCGGAGTGGTCGGCGCCTCCGTCGCATCTCCGCGCACCCGACGCGGCGTAACCCCGCGTCGTCACACGAGGCATGCCCGTTGCAATACTCAGGATTGTGACCGCGGTCCTCGTCAAGCACATCATGTCTGCGCCGGTGGTGAGCTTCTTCGCCGAGCAGACGTTGCCGCTCGCGGAGGACGTGATGCACGCAAAGCATCTGCGGCACCTGCCGGTGATCGACGAGAACCGCCGGCTGGTCGGCCTCGTCACGTTCCGAGATCTGCTGAGCGCGCAGATCAGCACGCTGTCGGGGCTGAGCCCCGAGGAGCGGCGCGCGCGTCAGGCCGACGTCCGCATGGATCAGATCATGACGCGCGACGTCTGGACCGTGCGCGCCAGCACCCTCGCCTCTGCGGCCGGGCGCGTGATGCTCGATCACGATCTCGGTTGTCTGCCGGTGGTCGATCAGGCGTATCGCCTGGTCGGCATCGTCACCGAGCACGATTATCTGCGGTTCGCGATCAAGGCACTGCAGGTCAACGATGGCCCGGTGCGCGAGCACACGTCGAGCATCTCGCTCGCGGGGGTCACGCTCGAGGACCGGTTCAGAGGGCGCCGGCGGGCGGCGTGACGGTGACTTCTTCGATCGCGATGCCCGGGCGCGCGACGATCGCCATCAAGAAGCTCGCGACGTCCGACGGTTGCATCATCTTCGCGCGATCGAAGCCGGGGCGATCGTCCCAGATCGGGGTGTCGGTCGCACCGGCGAGCAGCGACGTCACGCGGATGTCGTAGGGCCGCGCTTCCTCGGCCAGTACGCGCACCAGCCCGAGCTGACCCGCCTTGGCCGCGGTGTAGCCGCTGCAATCGGTGAACGCGCGGTTCGCGGCGTGCGATCCGATCACGATGATGTGCCCCTTGCGGCGCGGCATCATCCGCCGCATCGCCTCGCGCACGCACAGATGCGTGCCGACGATGTGGACCTCCAGCATCGCGCGCAGATCGCCTGCGGTCGCGTTCGTGATCGGCCCGAACATGCCGACGCCGGCCGAGCACACCACGAGGTCGAGCTCCGGCAACTCGCCGAACCGAACTTTGACCTCGCCCTCGTCGGTGACGTCGAGGTGCGCCTGCACGACCTCGCCGAGCTTGGGCGTCTCGCGCAGCGGACCCGGCGGATAGCGTCGTGCCGCGGCGACGACGGCCGCTCCCTCGTCGGCAAAGGTCTGCGCGATCGCGGCGCCGATGCCGCTCGAACCGCCGGTCACGATCGCAAACTTTCCGAGGAGACGCTTCACGGCACGAACGTATACGATGCCCGCGATGCAATCGAGTCACGTCGATGTGCTGATCGTGGGCGCGGGCCTGTCGGGCATCGGCGCGGCGCATCACCTGAAGACCCACTGCCCGACCAAGACGTTCGCGATCCTCGAGGGACGCGAAACGCTCGGTGGCACGTGGGATCTGTTTCGCTATCCCGGCATCCGCTCCGATTCCGACATGTACACGCTCGGCTACTCGTTCCGGCCGTGGACCTCACCGGCGTCGATCGCGCAGGGCGACGAGATCCTCGCGTACATCCGCGACACGGCGATCGAAGGCGGCATCGATCGCCACATCCGGTATCGCCACCGCGTGGAGCACGCGCGCTGGTCGAGCGACGACGCGCGATGGACCGTCGACGTCGCCGATGCCGCCTCCGGCACGCGTGTCACGTACACGTGCAGCTTCTTGCTGGTGTGCGCCGGCTACTACGACTACGACGCCGGCTACACGCCGGAGTTTCCGGGCCGCGAGCGGTTCGGCGGGCGCATCGTCCACCCGCAGCACTGGACGCCCGACATCGACTACACCGGCAAGCGCGTCGTCGTGATCGGCAGCGGCGCGACCGCCGTGACGCTGGTGCCCGAGCTCGCGAAGCGCGCCGCGCACGTGACGATGCTACAGCGGTCGCCGAGTTACATCATCTCGAAGCCGACCGCGGACAGGATCGCGGACTGGCTCCGCGCCAACGCCCCCGCGGGCGTCGCGTACTCCGTCACGCGCTGGAAGAATGTCCTGATCGGTGCGGCGTTCTACGCGTTCTGCAAGCGCTTCCCGGCGCAAGCGAAGCGCCTGCTCGTCAAGTACGTCAAGAGCCAGCTCGGCGACAAGGTCGATGTCGCGCAGCACTTCACGCCGTCCTATCACCCGTGGGACCAGCGACTCTGCCTGGTCCCCGACGGCGATCTGTTCGCGGTGCTGCGCGATGGCCGCGCGTCCGTGGTCACCGACCACATCGAGTCGTTCACCGAGACCGGCATCGCGCTGCGCTCCGGGGCGCATCTGCCCGCGGACCTCGTCGTCACCGCGACCGGCCTCCGCGTCAAGTTCCTCGGCGGCATCACCGTCGAGGTCGACGGCGAGCGCGTCAATCCGGCACGCACGCTGGTCTATAAGGGGATGATGGTGTCCGACGTTCCGAACCTCGCGTTCGTCACCGGCTACACCAATGCGTCGTGGACGCTCAAGTGCGATCTGACAAGCACGTACGTGTGCCGGCTCCTCCAGCACATGGATGCCAACGGCTTCACCGCCTGCCGGCCGCGTCGCGATCCCAGCGTCAGCGAGATCCCGCTGATCGACTTCAGCTCCGGCTACATCCACCGTGCGGTCGACGAGCTCCCGAAGCAAGGTGCGGTCGCGCCGTGGCGGCTGCGCCAGAATTACGCGATCGATCGCGTGCTGCTGGAGCACGCGCGGGTCGACGATCGCGCGATGGAGTTCTCGCGCAGCCAGACCTCGAGATCCCCGCGCGCACGCTCCGCCATCCGCGGCTTGCGGTTGTCCTTGCGCACGCCGGGCAGCGGCGGCAAGAGACCGTAGTTGACGTTGGTCGGGCCGTACTTGTAGCCCTCATCGCGCGGCGCGGTGACGTGGTGGTACAGCGCGCCGAGCATCGTGGTCGGTGGTGGGGGTGGCGCCGCCTGCCCGGTCAGCTCCCCCGCCAGCATCCACGCAACGACGAGTCCCATCGCGCACGACTCGATGTAACCCTCGACCCCGGTCAGCAGGCCCGCGAACCGGATCTCGGGACGCGTGCGCAGCTCGAACGCAGCGCCGAGGCGCGCCGGCGCATCGATGTAGGTGTTGCGATGGATCGATCCGAACCGCAGGAACTCGGCGCGATGGAGCGCCGGGATCATCGCGAAGATCCGCTGCTGCTCGGGATACGCGAGCCGGGTCTGGAACCCGACCAGGTTGTACGCGGTCAGGTACTTGTTCTCGGGCCGCAGCTGCACGACCGCCCACGGCCGGTGCCCGGTCCGCGGATCGCGCAGCCCGATCGGCCGCATCGGGCCGAAGCGCAGCGTCTGGGGCCCGCGCTCCGCCATCACCTCGATCGGCATGCAGCTCTCGAAGTAGCGCGGCTCCTCGAACTCGTGCGGCAACACCTTGCGCCCGCCGTTCACCGCCTCGATGAACGCCTCGTACTCGAGCTTGTTCATCGGGCAGTTGATGTAGTCGCCAACCCCGACGTCGCCAGCGCCGCCCTCGACCGGCTCCGAGTCGCGACCCCATCGCGAGGCCCGGAACGCGAAGTCGAAGTCGATCGACTCTGCAGCCACGATCGGGGCGATCGCATCGTAGAAGTACATCCGGTCGCCGCCGAGCTCGTTGCGGATCACGTTCGCGAGCGCGCCTTCGGTCAGCGGCCCGGTCGCGACGATGATCGGCCCCGGCGGAAGCTCGTCGAGGCGCCGGCGCTCGATCCGGATCCGCGGGTGCAGCGCGAGCTGCTGCGTGATCGCGCGCGCGAACCCGAACCGCTCGACCGCCAGCGCCTGCCCCGCGGGCACCCGATGGCGATCCGCGCATGCGATCACCAGCGAGCCGCACGCGCGCAGCTCCTGCTTCAGCAGCCCCGCCGGCGCCACCGGGTCATCGCTGCGCAGCGAGTTGCTGCACACCAGCTCCCCGAGCAGGGGCGTCTGGTGCGCCGGCGACATCGCGCACGGCTTCATCTCGACCAGCGACACGTCGATCCCCGCCTCCGCCAGCTGCCAGGCAGCCTCGCTGCCGGCCATCCCACCCCCGACGACGGTCACGCGGTCCATCCCGGGACCTACGCGGCGCTCTCTTCGGACTCGTCGGCGCCTTGCTTCCAGTCGCACTCGAGACAGCGCAGCATGATCCCGCGCTTGTTCTCCTTCTTGACCACGAACTTCGCGTTGCAGATCGGGCACGGCTGCGGCACCGGACGATCCCAGGCCACGAAGTCGCACTGCTTCTTCGCCCAGTTCGAGCAGCCGTAGAACGGCTTGCCGCGGCGCGAGCGCTTCTCGGCGATGTAGCCGCCGCACCCCTGGCGCGGGCACTTCACGCCGAGCGAGATCGCCTTCGTGGTCTTGCAGTCGGGATAGCGGGTGCAGGCGAGGAAGCTGCCGAACCGGCCGCGCTTGATCGTCATCGGCGCCTGGCAGGTCTCGCAGATCTCGTCGGTCGTCTGCTCGGGGACCTTCTCCCACGTGCCGTCGAGGTTCTTGACGACCTCCTTGGTGTTACGACACGACTCCTGCGGCGGCTCGGGGACCAGCGGGACGATGCCCGCGGCCACCGCCGCCTCGGCCGCCACCGCTTCGGCGAGCTTCTCGGCCTTCGTCTTCTTCTTCGGTGCGGGCTGATAGCCGACGCACGCCAGGAACGATCCGTTGCGTCCCCACTTGATCACCATCGCGCGGCCGCACTTCTCGCACGTCCAATCGGTGGGAATCTCCTCGCGCTTGACGTCGCGCATCTCGGTGCGCGCCTTCTCGAGCTCGTCCTTGAACGGCGCGTAGAAGCCGCCGATCAGCTCGCGCCAGTCGGCCTGGCCTTCCTCGACCTTGTCGAGATCGCTCTCCATCTTCGCGGTGAAGTCGGACGACACGATCTCGGGGAAGCTGACGACCAGCAGGCCGTTGACGAGGATGCCGAGCTCGGTCGGGTAGAACCGCGCCTCCTTCTTCTCGACGTAGCCGCGATCGACGATGGTCGACATGATCGAGGCGTAGGTCGACGGCCGGCCGATGCCACGCTCCTCGAGCTCCTTGACGAGCGACGCTTCCGAGAACCGCGGGGGCGGCTGCGTGAAGTGCTGCTCTGGGCGAACCGACTCGAGGATGATCGCGTCGCCAACCTCGAGCACCGGAAGTAGGCGGTCTGCGGACTCGGCGGCCTCGGCCTTGGCATCGTCGGTCTCGGCGACCTCGTAGACCTTGGTATAGCCAGCGAACTTCAAGACCTGCCCGGTCGCGCGCAGGGTCGCCGCACCGCGCGCGATGTCGATGGTGGTCGCGTCGTACACCGCGGGCACCATCTGCGATGCAACGAAGCGCTGCCAGATCAGGGTATAGAGCTTCACGAGCTCGGGACCCTCGGGGTGCTCCGCGAGCGCCTGGCCAACGCGCTCGGGCGTCCACTCCATCAGGGTCGGGCGGATCGCCTCGTGGGCATCCTGGGCCGAGCCCTTGTTCGGGTACACGTTCGGCTGCTCGGGGATGTACTCCGAGCCATACGCCTCCGTGATGTGCTGGCGCAGCGCCGTCATCGCGTCGTCGGAGACGCGCGTCGAGTCAGTTCGCATGTACGTGATGAGGCCGGTGGGGCCCTCCTCACCGAGCTCGACACCTTCGTAGAGGCGTTGTGCGAGCGCCATCGTGCGCTTCGCGGTGAACCGCAGCTTGCGCGCGGAGTCCTGCTGCAGGCGAGACGTGATGAACGGCGCCTGCGGCTTCTTGCGACGCTCCTTCTTCTCGACCGACGCGACCGCGGCCGTGCCGGCGGCGAGCTCGGCGGCGATCGCGTTGGCCTCGTCGGCGGTCTTGGGCTCGGCCTTCTCGCCGTGCCAGCGGAAGATGCGCGCCTCGAACGGAGGCGGCTGCGGCCCGCGACAGGTGACGTCGACCGACCAGTACTCGTCGGGCTTGAACGCCTTGATCTCTTCCTCGCGCTCGCACACCAGCCGCACCGCGACCGACTGGACGCGGCCGGCGGACAGCCCGCGCTGGACCTTGTTCCACAGGATCGGGCTGATCTCGTAGCCGACCAGGCGATCGAGGATCCGGCGCGTCTGCTGCGCGTTGGTCTTGTTCATGTCGATGTCGCGCGGCGCGGCGATCGCGGCGGCGACACCCTTCTTCGTGATCTCGTTGATCAGGATCCGGCGGAGGTTGGTGTTCTCACCCTTGATCTCCTCGGCGATGTGCCAGGCGATCGCCTCCCCTTCGCGATCCGGATCGCTTGCGAGGTAGACGATCTCGTTCTCGCGAGCCGCCTTGCGGATCTCGGCGACCACCTTCTTCTTGCCCTCGATCACCTCGTACGACGGCTCGAAGCCGTTCTCGAAGTCGACGCCGATCTTGGACTTGGGTAGGTCGCGAACGTGACCGACCGACGCCTTCACGACGTAGCCGCTGCCGAGGTACTTGCCGATGGTCCTGGCCTTGGCAGGTGACTCGACGACGACCAGCGCGGACCCGGGCTTCACCTTCTTCGGTTTGCGAACCGGTCCGTCGCCATCGCCTTCGTCGATCTCGTCAATTTCGGGTGCCTTCTGGGCCTTGCCGGTCTTGCCCTGCTTCGCGGGCTTTGCCGCAGCGCGGACCTTCGTGACCTTGGGCGCCGCGGTCTCCTTGGCCTTGGCCTTGGGCGCCGGCTTCAGCTTCTTGGTCTCTGCGTCCTTCGCGGCCGCCTCCTTCACGGCAGCGGGCTTCCCGCCGGCAGGCTTCTTCCCACGCTGGGCGGTCGGCGCTTCGGTAGACTTCTTGGCCGGCTTTTTGGCAGACGCTGGCGCGGTTTCGGTCTTCTTGGTCACGAACACCTCTCGAGCAGGGGAAGAGCGCGCAACACCGCGCGGACAGTCAAACCAGTTCGCTTCACGATCGCCTCGACCGAGCCAGCGCCCGCCGCGATCGCGTCCTTCACCTGCTGGGTGATGGGATCGAGCACGACGGGTTCGGGCAAGCGTGGAACGCCGAGCACGGCGCGCTCGGCGTCCGCACAGCTCTCGACGATGGCGGCGCCGGTGGCAAGTAACCGGCCACACCCCGGTGTGCCAGGCCAGGCGGCGACGACCCGACCAAACTTGCGGGCGGCATGCGCTGTCGACAGCGAGCCGGAGCGCAGGTCGGCCTCGACCACGATCACCACGTCCGCGAGCGCGGCGATCAATTGATTGCGCTGCGGGAACAGGGCCGCGAGCGGTGGCGTACCGTCGGCGACGAGCGACACCAGCGAGCCGCCCGCTGCGAGGACCTCGCCGAACATCGGCGCGTGGCGGCTTGGATATGCGAGGTCGAGCCCGTGACCGAGCACGACGGTGGTGGTGCCGCCCGCGGCGAGGGCGCCGCGATGCGAAGCGCCATCGATCCCGACCGCCCCACCCGACACGACGTGGATGCCACGTGCCGTCAGGTGACGAGCGAGCTGGTGGGCGTGGTTCATCCCGGTGCCCGAGGCAGCACGCGATCCGACGATCGCCACGGCAGGGCCATCGGCGGGCACTGGCCCTCGCAGGTAGATGGACTTGTGCCAGCCGAGTGCCTGGAGGCGGCTCGGAAACTGGGCGGCGGGTAGCAAGACCGTGGTCACAGGGGGACTGGAATTAGCTACCCAGCCCACGTCCGTCAAGTGGATGAGATCGACGGCGAGTGATTTCAGTCAGTTGGCTACCTGCCCGGACCAGCGCTTCCTTATATACAGGGCTGAACCGACCTGCCCGAGTGGGCGTGTCGGTGCTGGATCAGCGGTTGGCTCAGGGCGCCTTCTGCATCATCGCCAGGTCACCCACGCTCATCTCCTGGACCGAGAGCGTGATGAGCCCGATCGAGACCTTCTCGCCAACCTCGACGATCACGATCTCGCCGAGCGCGCGTGCGGGAAACCTTCGATCGTCGGAACCGATCTCGTTGCTCATGATGTCGGGCTTGCCGTCGCCACGCCTCACGACAAACATCCGATTCCCCGCCTTCACACCCGACGCCTTGCCGAGCGCGATGAACACGACCTCGCCCTGCCCGATCAATTGATCCTTGGTCAGCATCGCGACGATCGGTGCCTGGGCGTTCACCGTCGGCGCGACCGTCGGCACGTTCTTGAACGTCGTGAGCAGCGGGCCGACCTTCGCGCCACGCTCGATCTCGTGGTTGGCCTCGACGATCCGGCCTCGCGCGCGCTTGTCCTGCTTGACGCTCAGCACTTCGAGCGTCCCGAGCAGCCGCACGTACGAGCCGTACTCGCTCTTGCCCGACTTGACGGCCTTGCCCGGGACGTAGATCGAGTAGCGCTTACCGACCTCGGGCGGCTTGTTCGCGGGGTAGCTCAGATAGACCTGGTCGTTGACGCCGAGCAGCTCCTTCTCGTCGACCGCGCCCGAGATCGTGATCGACTTCGCGAGATCGGATTTCTCGACGAACGCGATCTGGCGGACCGCGACGTCGCTGCGCCGCTGCGGCGACGGCACCGGATCGCTCGGCTTGGCCGGCGTCGCCTCGGGATCGAGCGGCGCGGTGTCGTTGCCCTGCGAGACGAACACGCCGCGCGGCAGGAGCCGGACGAGGTCACCGGGATAGATCCAGTGCGGGTTCGTGACCTGTGGGTTGTACGACCAGATCTTCGGCCACTGCCACGGATCGTTGAAGTAGTACCAGCCGATGTCCCACAGCGTGTCGCCACGCCGCACGACATGGAGCTCGGGTACCGGACCGGTGTGGATCACGTCGGGCGCCTCGTACTGCGCGCCTCCACCATCCCCACCCGGCACGTAGTAGCCGCCCGGTGACGCGGGTTGTGAGTCGCCGCTCATCACCTTGCCGTCGGGGCCGACGATCACGACGTTCGGTCGCGACGTCGACGAGCCCGGCGTCGACGGTCGCTCGGGTGCCTGGCTACCGGTGCGAGCGGGATCGAGGATCACGGGCGCCTCCGAGCCTGCGGCGGGCTGTCCTGGCGAGACCGGGACCTGCGCGTTCGCGTTGACCGGGATGCCGAGCGCGAGGAACGCGGCGATCCGCTTCCATTGCCGGATCATCGGGTCTCCAGGCGCTTCGCCGCGAGCGCAGCGGGCTCGGTCTTGGGGTAGAGATTCACGACTTGCTCCAGCACGGCACGTGCCTTGTCGGACTGGCCGAGAGACGCGTAGCAGTATCCCACCTTGAGCAGCGCGTCGGGAACCTTGTTTCCGCGCGGGTAGGTCTCGATCACGTTGCGGAACTCGATCAGCGCCTGCGCGAAGTCCTTCTTCGCGTAGAACGCCTCACCGAGCCAGTATTGCGCGTTGTCCGCGTAGTCGTGGCGCGCGTGCTTGCCGAGGAAGCCGCGCAGCGCGGCGATCGCATCGTCATGCTTGCCGGCCTTCACCAGCTCGACCGCATCCCGGTACGCGGCCTGCGCATCACCGGAGCGCTCGGTCGGGACCTCGCGCTCTCGCGGAACCGGGCGTGCAGTTCGTGCGGCCGCCCGCGGTCGCGTCACCTCGATCCGATCATCACTCGCGATCGGACGCTGGGGCGACGGCGGCGTTGCTCGTCGCGGCGCATCGTATTCCCACGCACCAGCGCGGCCCAGTGCATCGCCTTCATAGACGATCTCGGTGCCGTCCTCGGTCATCCCGACGACGCGCTCGGTGGCCTCGGGCGACGCGACCTCGACGGGCAGGCTCGGTGGAACCGAGAGATCGACCTGCGCGGACACGGCCTGTGCACGTGCGAGATCGAGCTGGCGCTGGAGGTCGGCGAGCTTGCGCTCGCGCGATCGCTTGTCGGTGCGCAGCTCCGTGACGGTGTTGGTGAGGCGTCGGTTGTCGTCGCGCAACGCCGACATCGGCGACGCGCAACCGACGGCGAACAGGAGCCAGTATGCGTGTCGTGTCACGGCTCGGCGATCGTAGGGGGCCCCCGCACGCGAGGCAAAATTTCGTTTCGCTACTTACTGAAGCACTTCCGGGAGCGCGACGACTTAAGCTGCGGGGATGCGCCCGCTCGTCGTCACCGCGCTGTGCGGCGCCGCGCTCCTCGGGTTCGCGGCGAACTCGCTGCTGGGCCTGGCCGCGCTCGGCGGCGGTGCGATCGACGCCACGAGCTTCATCGCGATCCGGATCTGCAGCGGCGCACTCGTGCTCGCGGTGCTCGTCGCGTTGGCTCGCCGCCCGGCATTCGACGACGACCGTCACCCCGGTAGCTGGGCGTCCGGCGCCGCACTGTGGCTGTACGCCGCCGCGTTCTCGTTCGCGTACCTGTGGCTGACCACCGCGACCGGCGCGCTGATCCTGTTCGCCTCCGTGCAGGTGACGATGTTCGGGTGGAGTGTCGTGCGCGGAGACCGCCCTCGCCCACTCGAGTGGCTGGGGCTCGCGATCGCGGCGGCCGGGCTGGTCGCGCTCACGCTCCCCGGGCTCGAGCGACCGGATCCGGTCGCCGCCGCGATGATGGCGCTCGCCGGGATCAGCTGGGGCATCTACACGCTGCGGGGTCGCGGCGCAGCGCTCGGCTCCGCGATGACCGCACTCGCCGGCGCCGCTCGCTGCGATCACGCTGCTCGTGATCCCGCTGGTCGGCGGTCACGTCTCGCCCGCCGGCGCGATCCTCGCCGTGACCTCGGGCGCGGTCGCCTCCGGCGCTGGCTACAGCCTGTGGTACGCGGTGCTGCCACAGCTCGCACCGACCCGCGCGGCGGTGGTGCAGCTCCTGGTGCCGGTGATCGCGGCGACCGGTGGCGCCGTGCTGCTCGACGAGCCGATCACGACGCGCCTGCTGGGTGCGGCCGCCGCGATCGTCGGCGGCATCGCGCTCGCCGTGCTCGGGCGACGCCGCGCCTGAAGGCGGCGAGGCCGCCGGTGCGCACGGTCGAATGAGGCGGCGCGGTCGCGATCCCCTAGACGTCGATCGGAAGCGGGAGCCGCGAGAATGCGAACACCAGCGAGGTCTCGATCCGGCTGACCTCCGGTCGGTTCGTGAAGCTCGTGACCGTGAGCTTGCGCAAGTGCTCGGTGTCTCGGCACATCACGTGGACGAGGAAGTCGATCGAGCCGCCGAGGCAGTACACCGCGACCGCCTCGGGCAGCGACCGCAGGTGCTGCCCGATGCTGCCGAAGTTCTCCGTGACGTGGAGCCGCAGCTGGACCGAGATCAGCGCCTGCAGCCCGAGGCCCAGCGCCTCGGGATCGAGCTCGGCGCGATACGACGCGATCACCCCGCGCGCCTCGAGCTTGCGAACGCGCGCGAGACACGCCGACGGTGCGAGCTCGACCCGGGCCGCGAGCTCCTTGTTGGAGATCCGCGCATCGTTCTGTAGCGCGGCCACGATCACGCGATCGATTCGGTCGAGGCCCGTCATGCCGCCTTGTAACAGAATTTCATTCGATAGCGCGGCACCGTTTCGAATTTTATGCTGCCGTCATGCTCCGTTACCGAATATTGTGGGTGCTCGTGCTCGGCTGCCATGCCGAGGCAACGCGCGCACCAGCGCACATCCTACCTCCCCTGGTCGCGCCGTGGACCGGTCCCCATGGCGGGGTGCCGCCGTTCGATCGGGTGACCGTCGATCAATTTGCGCCGGCGTTCGCGGTCGCGATGGACCTCCAGCGCGCCGAGCTGCGCGCGATCGCGAGCTCGCCCGAGCCGCCAACGTTCGCGAACACGATCGTCGCGCTCGAGAACGTGGGCCGACCGTTCCTCCGGGTGTTCGAGGTCTACAGCGCGTGGTCGAACGTGATGGGCACGCCCGCGTTCGAGGCGGTCGAGCGCGAGCTCGAGCCCAAGCTCGCGGCGTTCTGGAGCGAGGCGTCCACGGACGATCAGCTGTCGCGACGGATCGCGGCCGTGCCCGCGACGGGGCTGGCGCGCGAACAACAGCGGCTGCTGGCCAAGATCCAGGCCGATGCGATCCACGGCGGCGCCCTGCTCCGCCCCGTGGCTCGCCAGCGCCTCGCGAAGATCGAGGAGCGACTCGCGACGCTCTACACCACGTTCACCCAGCACGTGCGCGGCGCCGAGACGCGCTGCGTGGTGCTCGAGGGTGAAGCGGACCTCGCCGGCTTGACCGAGCCGCTGCGCGCCGCCGCTGCCGCCGCCGCCACGACGTGCGGGCATCCCGGCAAGTGGGCGGTCGCGAACACGCGCTCGGCGGTCGCCGACTTCCTGACCTACGCCGAGCGCCGCGACCTGCGCGAGCGCGTGTGGCGGAACTACGACGATCGCGGCGATCGCGGCGATGCGCAGGACACCAACCAGATCGTGACCGAGATCCTCGCGCTCCGCGCCGAGCAGGCGCGGCTGCTCGGCGCGAAGACCTACGCTCACCTCAAGCTCGCGTCCCAGATGGTGAAGACGCCCGAGCACGCCCTCGCGTTCCTCGGGTCTGTGTGGAAGCCCGCCGTGGCGCGCGTGCACGAGGAGGTCGCCGCGATGCAAGCGATCGCCGGACCGCGGATCACGATCGAGCCGTGGGACTACCGGTTCTACGGCGAACAGGTGCGCAAGGCGCAGTACGACCTCGACGACAACGAGGTCAAGCCGTACCTGCAGCTCGAATCGCTGCGCGAGGGCATGTTCTTCGTCGCCGGCGAGCTGTTCGGGTTCGCGTTCGCCCCGGCGCCCGGCATCCCGGTCTATCACCCCGATGTCCGCGTGTTCGAGGTCACCGAGCGCACGACCGGGCGCCATGTCGGGCTGTGGTACTTCGATCCGTACGCGCGGCCCGGCAAGTACAACGGCGGCCAGTCCGACGTCTATCGGGTGCAGGAGCGCGTCGCCGGACCGGTGACGCCGATCATCTCGACCAACACGCCGTTCGTGAAGCCAGGCCCGGGGCAACCGGCGCTGCTCGGGTGGCGCGACGCGCAGACCCTGTTCCACGAGTTCGGGCATGCGATGCACCACTTCTGCTCGAACGTGACCTATCCGTCGCTCGCAGGCGGCCGGGTGGTCCATGACTACGCGGAGTTTCCCTCCCAGCTGTTCGACAAGTGGCTGAGCGCACCGGCGGTGCTCGAGCGGTTCACGCGCCACCAAGAGACCGGCAAGCCGATGCCACCCGCGTTGATCGCGAAGCTCCAGCGCGCGGCGACATTCAACCAGGGGTTCTACACCGTCGACTTCCTGACCTCGGCATTCGTCGAGCTGAAGCTCCACCTCGCGGCGAGCGCAGGTCCGATCGACCCGGATCGCTTCGAGCGCGACGTGCTGACCGAGATCGGCGCGCCACCCGCGGTGGGGATGCGCTACCGGATGCCGCACTTCACCCACGTGTTCGCCGGCGACAGCTACGCGGCGGGCTACTACCGGTACCTGTGGTCCGAGATGCTCGCCGCGGATGCGTTCGAGGCGTTCCGCGAGACCGGCAACCTGTTCGACCGTGACCTCGCCACGCGGCTGCGTGCGCACGTGTTCTCCGTCGGCAACACCGTGGATCCGTTCGAGGGCTATCGCGCGTTCCGCTCGCGCGACGCGACGATCGACGCGCTGATGCGCGCGCGCGGCTTCACCAGGATCGCGAGATACGCGATCGCCACCGCTCCGAGCGCCGTGACGGCAAGCGCGATCGCGACCGGACCCGCGGCGCCAGGAACGATCGTCCGCCCTGCCACGATCTCGCGTCGGGCATGGAGGAATCGCACCACGCCGATCACGTGACAGGCCATGCCGAGCCCGAGCACGGCGATCCCCGAGCAGCGAGGAGATACCCGCGGTCCCGCGGGCCGGCTGTTCGAAGCGCAGCCACACCGCGAGGCGCGCGACCACGAAGCCGAAGGCCATCAGCGCGAGCCCGGTCCGGATCCACGCGAGCAGGGTGCGCTCGTTCGCCTGTAGCACCCGGAGATCGGGCTCGCTCATCTCAGTCCCTGGTCGCGGCGAGGATCGCCTCGGCACCCTGTGCGATCAGATCCTCGGCGAGCCGGACACCGAGGAGCTCGGCCTCGTCGACCGCGCCGCCGACCTCGGCCTTGAGGATCTTCGAGCCGTCGGGCATGCCGCACATGCCGATCATGTGGATCCCGCCTCCGGGTCTCGCGGTCGCGTGGGCGGCGAGTGGGGTCTGGCAACTGCCGCCCATGCGGAGCAGGAACGTGCGCTCGGCGACGATCCGGCGATCCTCCACGGGATCGTGGATCGCGCGGCGCACGAGCTCGATCGAGAACCCGTCGTCCTCGCGGGTCTCGAACCCCAGCACGCCCTGCGCGACCGCCGGGATCGAGATCTCGATCGGCAGCTGCTGCGTGATGCGGTCGCCGAGCCCGAGCCGGACCAGGCCCGCAGCGGCGAGCACGATCGCGTCGAACTGACCCTGGTCGAGCTTGCGCAGCCGCGTTGGCACGTTGCCACGCAGCATCGAGATCTGGAGATCGGGTCGGCGCGCGAGCAGCTGACACTGCCGGCGCATGCTCGACGTGCCGACGCGCGCGCCCTGCGGCAGCGTGTCGACCGTGACCGGCTGGCGCGCGCACAGCGCGTCCCACGGCACCTCGCGGCTCGACACCGCGACCAGCGCGAGCCCGGGCGCCAGCTGCGCAGGGACATCCTTCATGCTGTGGACCGCGAGATCCGCGGTGCGGTCGAGCAGCGCCTGCTCGATCTCCTTGACGAACAGGCCCTTGCCACCGACCTTCGCGAGCGGAACATCGAGGATCTTGTCGCCCGACGTGGTGATGATGTTCATCTCGATCACGAGCGCGGGCATCACGGCCAGCAGGCGCGCCTTCAGGTGCTCCGCCTGCCACAGCGCGAGCGCACTGCCGCGGGTGGCGATCACGATTCGCTCGGTCATGGCGCTGCCTTTCGCTCGGTCGCGGTCGCGCGAGGCGGTTCCGCTTCAGCCATCACGGGCTGTGATTCTCGCGCGTTCCCATCTGGCTCGAGGCCAAACAGCTCGCACAGGACCTCCGCGCGCAGCGCGGCCTCGTCGACGGTGGACTCGCGCAACGCGGTGGTCGGCGCGTGGAGCAGCTTGTTGACGACCAGCTGGACCAGCCGCTGGATCGCTTCGCGTTGTTGCGCCGGGCTGTGGTCTCGACGCTGCAGCCCATCGAGCGTCTTCTGGAGTTCTGCTTCGGCGACCTGCGCGAACCGCTCGCGCAGCGCCTTGATCGTGGGCACGACGCCCTGCGTGCGCAGCCAGTGCTCGAACTGGGTCGCCTCGTGCTCGACGATCCGACCCGCCTGATCGGACGCCTTTGCGCGCTCGGCGAGGTTCGATGCGACGACCTTCTCCAGATCGTCGATGTCGTACACGAACACGCCGTCGAGCTCGGCGATCCGGGGATCGGCATCGCGCGGCACCGCGATGTCGATCACGACGATCGGCTTCCATCGTCTCGCCTTCGCAACCTTCTTGAACAGCGGCACGGTGAGGATCGGCTCGCGGGCGCCGGTCGAGCTGATGACGACGTCGGCCTGCGCGAGCAGCGCGGGCAGGTCTTCCCAGGGCTTCGCGATGCCGTCGATCTCCGCCGCGAGCGCCTCGGCCTTTGCAAGCGATCGATTGGTGACGACGATCTGGTCCGAGCCCGATGCGTACAGGTGGCGGGCCGCGAGGCGCGACATCTTGCCCGCACCGACGACGAGCACGCGCTTTCCAATCAGCTCGCTGAACACGTGGCGCGCGAGGTCGACCGCCACGGTCGAGACGTTCGCGGCACCGCGCGCGATCGCGGTCTCGGTCCGCACGCGCTTCGCCGCACTGAACGCGCGCTCGAGACAGCGCCCGAGCACGGGACCCGCGGTCGCGGCCCCGCTGGCCACACGGTAGGCGGCCTTGAGCTGGCCGAGGACCTGCGCCTCGCCGAGCACCAGCGAGTCGAGCGCGCTCGCGACCCGGAACACGTGGCGCACGGCGTCGGCGCCGCGAAAGTCGTAGATCGCGTGCGCCAGCTCGGTGGTGCCGAGCCCGCGCTGCTCGGCGAGGAAACGCCGGACCGGTCCGGTGGCATCGGCACCGCCGCGGGCGACGCCGTAGACCTCGACGCGATTGCAGGTGGAGATAAGGATCGCCTCGGCGACCGGGTTCGCCGCGATCAGCCCACGCAACGTGTCGACGATCTCTTCCTCGCGAAAGGCCAGCTTCTCGCGCACCGCGACCGGGGCGGTTCGCCAGCTGATCCCGACGACGAACAGCTCGCTCACCCCAGCATCCTGCGAACGAGATAGATGCCGAGCACCGCGATCGCGGCCGCGAAGCCGATCAGCGTCAGGCGCGCGGCGCGCCGCCCACGCCAGCCGTACACCGAGCGCCCGAGCAGCAGGCTCGCGAACGCGAACCAGGTCACCGCCGCGAGCGGATACTCGAGGCGATCGAGCGACTCGCCGAGCTTGCTGACCCACACCGCGCCGAGCACGAGCGAGACGGTGAAGATCGGGAACCCGACCCAGATCAGGCGATGGCTCATCCGATCCAGCGCCTCGAGCGGTGCGCCCTTGTCCTTGAACGAGATCGCGTCGAACTTCTTCTTCTTCAGCGCGCGCTCCTCGACCAGATAGATCGCGGACAGCGCGCTCGCGAGCGCAAACACGCCCACACCGATGGTGGCGAGCGAGATGTGGATCCGGCCGAGCGCCGACAGCTCGTCGCGCCCTTCGCCCGCGGGCGTCAAGCGCGCCACGACGAGCATCACCAGCGCGACCGGCATCACGACCACACCGCCGAGCGTCAGCCGGTAGCGTGCGCTCGCCAGCAGGTAGCCCCCGGTGATGATGAACGCGAGGAACCCGATCGCCTCGCGCACCGACTGGGCCGGATGGACGTGCTGCGTCCCGCGCCAGCCGATGTCGGCGCCGTGCGCGACGAACGCAAGCCCGACCAGCGCGATCGCGATCGGCCGCAGCCTGGCGTTCCCGGCGAGCACGAACAGCAGCGCCGAGGCCGCGGCGGTATAAGCGCCGACCGCGACCCAGAATGCCGGTGACGGAGCGACCGACAACAGGCGCGTCGCCGGCTCGGTCACGGCGGCAACGGCTCGCCGATGAAACCGTCGATCACCTCGTAGGCGGTGTCCTTGTAGATCACCGAGCTCTCGAACTGCTCGGCACCCATCTCGTCGAGCGACTCCTTCGACTTGGCGCGACCGATCAGATCGTGGGGGTCGTGGTCCTGGCCGGTGGCCTTGATGAACACGACGCCGGGCTTCATGAGGAACGAGCGCCCGAGCTCGGTGAGGGTCATGCGATCGCCTTCGAGCGACGCACGG
>JBBJLY010000377.1:0-6332 GCA_037720695.1 Kofleriaceae bacterium
GGATGAGCCCTTTTGTGACCGATCCCGGCTTCTCGGCCGGCCGGCCTCGAAGCCTTTCGGTCAATTAGTTCCCAAGCGTCCGTGTCGTACAGTGGTCTAGTACGCCCGTCTTTCAAGCGGGGAATACGGGTTCGATTCCCGTCACGGATACGAGTTTTGTCCGCGTCGTACAATGGTGAGTACTACCGTCTCTCTAACGGTGGATACGGGTTCGATTCCCGTCGCGGATACCAGGCGCTCAGCCGAACAAGCCCAACACGCACGCGGGGTAATACCCGCTGACTGTCCTGATACGACAGTCCCTAAGGAAGGGACCATCGCGGCTTGTTCACTCGAGCGCATCTACGCAGCCCGTGCAGGGCACCACGACCGCTCATTCCGGTACGTGCGATGGTTCGATTCCATCGGCTGCGACTTCCTTCGACCGACGAGCAACAGCGTTTTTACGCGGTGCCTCGGGTGAGGCGATGGCCGTCGCGACAGATCCGCGACGACCCGTTCGTGCGCGCGAACGAACGTGGGGTTCGATTCCCTCCACCGCGACGATTCAGTCCACGCCACCGCCCCACGGATGGGACACGAGTCTACGAAACTCGGCGGCTGAGGTTCAATTCCTCTCGGTGGCACTCACACGACTGGATGTAGCTCAGGAGCAGAGCACGTGGCCGACTACCACGTTGTCGCTGGTGCGATTCCAGCCATCCAGACCTTTGTGACCTCCGCTGCCCCTCGGCCAGACGGCCTCGGGGCTATCCGGTCAAGATCTTGCCCCCGCCCCGAGGATGGGCCGCGACGCTGCGAAGGTCGCTGGTGAAGGTTCGATTCCTTCCGGTGGTACTCCGCGGGCCGAGCACCTGCACTGGTGGCCATTCCCACCGTCAGCCGCAGCGACTCTCCGCCCGCCATTTTTGCGTCACTCGTCTGGGACGGGTCTGGCCTCCAAAACCGGTACCGCAGTGTTCGATTCACTGGTGGCGCGCTTTGCCTGGTTCGTCTCCGGACGATCCCGGGCCGCCGTGTGGTGTGACAGCCGCTGGGGACATCCCCGGCCATTTGACACGGTGATCTTTTCTATGGGTGTAGCTCAGGAGCAAGAGCGCGGGGTTCGGGACCTCGAGGCCGCTGGTGCGATTCCAGTCACCCATACCAATCAGGAACGACCGCCTGTAGCACGAGAGTCGTGCAATCGCCCGATAAGCGATCGGTGAGGGTGCGATTCCCTCCAGGCGGACTGTGAGCGAGGCCGAAGTTAGACGAGGCACGAGGATGTGGCCCTCGGACAAGCGGGTGCAAGTCCCGTCGCTCACCCCACGGGCACGTTGACGGTAACGACACCGAGGTCGACTGTAAATCGATCGCCATCCGGACAACTGGGTGCAAGTCCCAGCGCGCCCACGAAGAGATAGTCATGCCGCCGTAGACCAACGGCAGAGTCGGTGGTTCGAGAGGCCATCCAGTGGAGGTTCGAATCCTCTCGGCGGCACCAGTTCAATGCGGGAAGAGTGTGAGGTCTCGATCTGGTCTCATAAGCCAGAGTACGTCGGTGCAACTCCGACTCCCGCGACCAGTTCGTCCGCCGTCGTAGACCAACAAGCAGAGTCAGCGGCCTCAAATCCCGCGCAGTGGAGGTGCAAATCCTCTCGACGGCACGCGTCGTTCCAGTCGTTCTTGCCGCCGTAGACCAACGGCAGAGTCAATGGTCTCAGAGTCCATGTAGTGGAGGTTCGACTCCTCTCGGCGGCACTTTGCCCGCATCCCGCGGGCCGGTGATGTGCGCGATCCGGCGCGCGCGTCACGTCACGTACCGGTGAAGACAAGGAGGCGTGCCGTGATGCACGTCGATGTAACGCGTACGCTCCTGCTGTCGCAGGGTTACGAGCCGATCAAGATCATCCCGTGGCAACGCGCGATGGTCCTGATGGTGCTCGACAAGGTGGAGGTCGTCGAGGAGTACCAGGCGCAGATCCGCGCGCCTTCGATCATCGTCAACGTGCCGGCGGTCGTCCGGCTCCGCAAGGCGTTCCGGCGCCACGCGAAGCCGGTCAAGTTCTCGCGCGTCAACATCTACGCGCGTGACAGCTACCGCTGCCAGTACTGCGCGGCGCAGTGCTCGATCGATCAGCTGACCTACGACCACGTGACGCCGCGCTCGCGCGGTGGTCGCACGACGTGGGACAACATCGTGTCGTGCTGCTACGCGTGTAACGCGAAGAAGGCGAACCGCACGCCGAGCGAGGCGCGCATGAAGCTGCGCTCGGTGCCGGCGCGCCCGACCTGGATCCCGGCGGTCCAGATCCGCGTCAGCACGAAGTCGGTTCCGGACGCGTGGCGCGACTACGTGTACTGGACCGGTGAGATCGACTGCGAGGAGGGCGCGGGCGTCGTGTGAAGACGGCGGCGGGCGTGCACGCGGCAACCTGCGTGCCCAGCCGCGTCTTCTAGGGTTTCATCATCGTCATCACTCGGTTTACGGGCGTGCGTCCAACGGCACGACGGCGAGCTTTGACCTCGACGATCCAGGTTCGAGTCCTGGCGCCCGTACGCTTCCAGGGGATTAGTTCAATTGGCAGAACACACCGCTCTGAACGGTCGAGGTTGTTGGTTCGAGTCCAACGTCCCCTACTTCTGGGCCCATCGTCGAACGGTAAGACGCCGCGCTTGCAACGCGTGAGATCGGGGTTCGAATCCCCGTGTGGTCCACTCCTTGGCCCGTGATGCGACTGGCGTCGCAGCGTCGCTGTCTACGACGTGAGACCGGTTCGATCCCGGTACGGGTCGCGCTTTAGCTTCTGGGCTCGTGTTCCAAAGGAAAGATGCTGCTCTCGCACGGCGGCGATACGGGTTCGATTCCCGTCGAGTCCACCATCTGTTTTGCTCCCGAAGCCATCTGGTGAGGCGGCTGATTGTCTATCAGACACAGGCGAGTTCGATTCTCGTCGGGGGCGCTACGCACTCGTTTCCGAGTAGTCGGTAACGCGATTGCAACCCGCGTGGTTCCCGGTGCAACTCCGGGCGAGTGCTCCAGCGGGATCAGTCCACCTAGTGGTGGTGCCATTCTTACAAATTGGCTGTGGTGGGTGCGATTCCCACGATCCCGACCCATGCCCCCGCGCGCAGATGCGACCCGGGTCTCCGAAGCCTGGTGAGGCGGTGCGACTCCGCCCGGTGGCACGACTTATTCGATATCGACCTCCGCCGAGTCCGGCTTCTTGCCGGGCGGCGGTGGCGGTCCCTTGCGGACCGTATGAAAGTGCTCGCGCAGATCCGAGATCTCGACGTCGAGGACGAGGCCCAGCAGCGCGTCGTCCGGCATCTCCAGCGCCTTCGCAAGCGCGCGCAGGTACTCATCCTCCGCGAGATCGATCTCCTCGTCGGCTTCGTTGATCGCGGCGACCAGGTGGATCAACCGTCGGCGATCGTCGAACGAGTCGCCCGCGAACTGCTTGGCCGTGGCGGCAAGATCGAACGCCTTCGGATCGAAGCTCGCGAGCCGTTGCTCGAGGTCGGTCGAGAGATCGGTACCGGAGAGCTCGGTCAGGAGCGCGCGAACTTCCTCGTCCTCGCGGTCCTCGAAGCGATCGTCGGCGTGCGCCGCTCCGAGCAGCAGGTCGCACAGCGGCAGGATTCGATCCGGGAGTGCCATGGCGCGAACATATCGCGTCCCAGGTACTATGCGGGTGCTTGCACCGCGTCGTTGCCGCAGTCTCGATTGTCCTGTGCGGATGCCCAGGACCTGTGCCGACCCGCGTCGTCAAACCAGCCGCGCCCCGGCTGGTGGTCCTCATCGTCATCGATCAGCTCCCGGTCTGGGTGTTCGAGCGTGATCGCGGCGAGTTCCGCCATGGGCTGGCGCGGCTCCAGCGCGAAGCCGCGTATGCGGTCGCCGAGCTGCCGTATGCCAACACGTTCACCGCACCCGGTCACGCGACGATCGGCACCGGTGCTCCACCCAGCGTGCACGGCGTGCTGGCGAACCAGTGGTACCGCCGCAGCGAGGGCAGCGAGCAGTCGGCCGAGTACGATCCGGCCGCGCCCGTGTTCGCCGTCGCCGCGGCGCACGGCGAGCCGCTCACCACGAACGACGGCGCTTCTTCTCGCCAGCTTCGGGTCGGCGGGATCGCGGACCAGCTGCGAGCGAGCCATCCGGGCGCGCGCTCGGTCTCGATCAGCCTCAAGCCGCGCGCGGCGACGCTGATGACCGGCAAGCGACCCGATCTTGCGGTGTGGTACGAGGGCGGCGCCGGTGGCATGACCACCAGCCGCGCGTACGCCAAACAGGTCCCGCCCTGGCTGGTCGATCTCGCGCGCACGCGGCCGCCGTCGCGATTTCTCGGCCTGACGTGGACTCCACTCGATCCCGCACAGCTCGCGCGCGTCACCGGGATCGCCGACGACGGACCCGGGGAGAGCGCGGTCCACGGGCTCGACCCCACGTTCCCGCATACGGTGTCGACCGACCCGAAGGACAACCGCTCGTTGCTCGTCACGCCGTTCGCCGACGAGGTCGTGCTCGATGCGGTGCTCGCCGCGATCCCCGCGATGGGGCTCGGCGCCGACGACATCCCCGATCTGCTCGCGGTGTCGTTCAACGCGCACGACTACGCTGGGCACATGTGGGGACCTGACTCGTGGGAGGTCCTCGATCTGACGCTGCGGCTCGACATGCTGCTCGGCCGGCTGTTCGAGACCCTCGATCGCCAGTTCGGCGCGGACGGCTGGGCCGCGGTGCTGACCAGTGACCACGGCGCGACCCCGCTGGTCGAGCGCGCGAAGGCCGCTGGCGCGCGCCGGATCCGCACCGACGAGGTGATGAAGCTCGCCGAGGCGGCGGTGGTCGCGTCGCACGGACCGGGCCCATGGGTGGCCGCGGTGTCCTCCAACAACGTCTACTTCACCGCCAAGCTGGGCGAGCTGCCTGCCGATCAGCAGCTCGCCGCACTCGACGCGGCGGGACGCGCGCTGTCCGGGCTAGCGGGCGTCGCGGCGGCCGGTGCGGTCGGTCGCATCGCGGGCGGCTGCGGCGCGCGGGTCAACTTGCCGCGCGCGATCTGCCTGTCGATCGTCGAGCGCGAGTCTGGCGACCTCTACGTCCTGCCGCAGGCCGGCACCCTGATCACCGACTACATGACGGGGACCAGTCACGACGCGCCGTTCGACGACAATCGCCGGGTCCCCGTGTTCGTCCGCGCCCCGGGCCTCGCCGTGCAGACGGGCAAGGGCTCGCTGCTGCAGATCGCGCCGACCGTCACCGCCTTGCTCGGCGTCCCGCCTCCGGAGGCCGCGACCTTGCCTCCGCTGTTCGGCCTTCGGTAGCAAGCTCGCTGGCGAAGTGCGACGAGCTGCTAGCGAGCGTCGTCATGTACTCGCGGACGTCGTCGCGCGCCGCCTGCGGGAGATCGGCGAACCGCACCACGTGCTCGTCGGGCACGTAGCGGAACGTGAAATTCACGCGGCGCGTCCGAAAGCCCGCGATCGCCGGCGGCAGGTCGAGGCCGCGCTTGTCATCGACGCGCTGCACGCGGTGAAGCAGGTCGTCCTTCCAGCGCGGCCCACCGAACATCTGCAGCGAGCCATCCTCGAGCCATTGCGTGCGGACCGGTGGAGCATCGCGGGCGCCGCGCCGTACGAACTGGAACCGCGCGCGCTCGCCGAGCGAGAGCGACGCCACCGGCCCGGGCTCGAAGTCGCGATGTTCGCCAACGCGTGCGGCATCGACCTCCTTGCCGGCCTCGAGCCGGTCGCCGTAGAAGTTCACGAGACAGGTGTTGAGGTGCCAGCGCCGCGGCACCACCGGTGACGGAAATCCCGCGCGGACCCGGCGCTCGATCGTCGCGACCAGGCGGGCGAGCACGGGCGGGAAGCGCTCCGCGGCCACCGCGACATCGCGGATCCGGCGCGGCGGCTCGTAGTAGCCGAGGCACGCGAATTGCCAGTTGCCGAGCCAGTAGACCGGGCGGAGCAGCGGGCGTTGCTGCTTGCCGGGGGGCGGTGGTCGCTGCGTCGAGTAGCGCTGCTCCCACAACGGGACCAGCGTCGCGAGCCAGGTCTCGATCTCGGCGCGGGCGCGCGCGTCGACGAAGCTCGGATCGTAGACGTAGCAGGGGTCGATCACCGCCGGGGACTTCTAGCACGCAACCGGCCGCGGCTCCGGCCGAGCCGCGCGCATGCTCGACTGGCTGTTTTGCCCCCAGTGCGCCGCCTGCGGGGTTCCCGCGACCACGCTGTGCACGTCATGCCGCGGCTCGCTGGTCGAGCTCGGCGCGGCGTGCGTACGCTGCGCCGAGCCCGGCGACGAGCTGTGCCGGCGCTGTGCCACCACGCCGCTGCCGCTC
>JBBJLY010000156.1:0-20125 GCA_037720695.1 Kofleriaceae bacterium
AGCTCGAGAGCAAGGTCGGCAAGGAGGGGGCCCGCCTGGTGGCCGAGCGCCATGGGGCCGCGATCGACTACCTCGAGAAGCTCGTGACCGAGCGTCGAATCGACTGCGCGTTCCGCCGCGTCGAGGGCTACCTGTTCGAACCGCTGGGTGATCCGCCGCGCACACATCGCGAGCTCGAGAACGAGCTGGCGGCCGCGCAGCGCGCTGGGCTCACCTGCGAGCTCGTCACCACCATGCCTCCACCGTTCGCGGACCGACACGCGATCCGATTCGCGGACCAGGCCGAGTTTCATCCACTCGACTACCTGCGGGGGCTCGTCGACTACGCGATGGAGCTCGGCGTCGCGATCCACACTGGCGTTCATGCCGAACACATCGAGTCGCTTGCCGCAGGCGAGCCAGGTCAAGCGGGGGCCCTGCGCGTGCTGCTGACAGGACACGCTCCGATCACCGCGAAGCACGTGATCGACGCGACGAACTGCGACATGTCGAGCTCGTTCAAGATCTGCCTCCAGCAGGCGCCCTATCGCAGCTACTGCGTCGCCTTTGCGCTGCCGAAGGCCGCCATTCCGCACGCGCTGTACTGGGAGACTGGCGACAACTATCACTATCTCCGCGTGACGCCCCATGGTGACGGCGAGGTCCTCATCGTCGGTGGCGAGGACCATCGCGTCGGCCAGGAGGATACCGGCCCGCAATTCGAGGCGCTCGAAGCGTGGACCCGCCAGCACCTGCCGATCGCTGGTGAAGTCGTTGCGCGGTGGTCCGGCCAGATCATGGAACCGGTCGATGGACCCGCGCACATCGGCAAGTCACCGCAGCTCGAGAACGTGTACGTATGTACCGGTGACTCGGGCAATGGCCTGACGCATGGAACGGTCGCCGGGATCCTGATCCCGGAGCTGATCGCGGGCAAGGCGTCACCGTGGACCACGGTCTACGATCCCGATCGCAACCACGCGCACGCTGCTGGCTCGTACGTCGCGGAGGCGACCCGTTCGGTTGCGCCCTACCTGGATTGGATCCGCGGCGGCGACGTCAGCTCGGTCGACGAGATCCCTGCGGGTTGCGGCGCCTTGGTTCGCCGTGGACTTCACATCATGGCGGCGTATCGCGATGACGCAGGCGAGTGTCACGTGATGTCGGCGTCGTGCACGCACATGAAGGGCGTCGTGCAGTGGAATGCCGCCGAAAAGTCGTGGGACTGCCCATGCCACGGCTCGCGGTTCGACGCCTACGGCACCGTGCTCAACGGTCCCGCTGTCACCAACCTCGGTCCCGTCGAGACCCCGCTGCCCCACGGCGAGCGCGACGCCACCAGCTTCGAGCCGCGCCACGAACCGGCGCGCGACTGAGGTTCGAGCTCTCGGGCGAACTGCTGCGTGTGTCCCGACGCTCGTGGTCGCGCGTGATAGCCTGGTCCCTTGCTGTATTCACGCGTCGTCCTCCTCCTCGCTGTCCTCGGGTGTTCGTCGAAGTCCGCGGAGCCTGACAAGGGTTCCGGCATTGCGACGAGGCCGACCGCTGGCACCACGAAGGCGCCCGCCGGCGATCGCTACTTCGAGTTCACCGTCGACGGAAAGCCGTACACCATTGAACCGGGAGACGTCTCGAGCACGTTCCGCTCGGTTGGCGACCACGCCGAGTTCAAGGTGTTCGCGGGGAAGGATGGCGCCACCGGCATCTCGCTCGTGGTGACGAGCCCGATGACAGGTCCGTCGAGCACGCCGAACGGATCGACCGTCGTGGAGTCGGGCCTCTCGCAAGGCAGTGTGTCGCTGCACCAGTTCCCCGAGAAGGGCTACACGACCAACAGCTTCAACGCGACGTATCCCGAGATGGCGGTCGTCGTGCCCGACGCGGTCGTCATCACCTCGATCGACGCCGACGGCAAGGACGCGAAGGTCGTGACCGGCACGTTCGAGACCAAGACGTACGGCACGCACAGCAAGGGGACCCCCGATCCCAAGGACACGGATCACGTGGTCAAGGGAAAGTTCCGCATTCGCCACGAGTTCTCGTCGATGACCGGCGATCGATTCTGAACGTTCGGCTTGCCCCACGTCACTGTTAGCGCACGAAGAACGCGCGCTGCTGGAACGCGAGCCCATCGACGATCTGGTCGACGCGCGCCGCGCACAGCGCACCGACGCGCGCGCCCAGCCGCGCCTTCTCGACCGAGGAGATCTGCGACACGATCACCACACTCTGTTGCGGCAAGCCGCCCTCGCCCGCCTCGAGCAGGACGTTTCCTGGCTCCGTCGCGCGATGCAGGTTCGAGGTCAGCGCGCAGACGATCACCGTTGTTACGCGCGAGTGATTGAACACGTCGTCCTGCACCACGACGTGCGGATGCGCGTAGCTCGGCGCGGGACCATGCGAGGCATCCGGGTCGATCCAGAACACATCGCCGCGATCGATCCGGATCGGCGTCGTCACACACCCGATGCTACTGCCTTCAGGTGCGGCAACGCGGTACCGGTCGGACACGTTCGTTCCGTGCGAGGGAGAACCCGGCCTCTCGGAGCGACTGGGGAAGGTTGCACAGGCCCAGGTCAGATGACCGGTGCGCGCGGAACATCCGCGTAAGATCCGCGGCTGATGGCAGCAATCAGCATCATCGCCGTGACGCCGAAAGCGAAGCTTCGCAAGACGCCGTGGCTCGTCGGTGCGGTGGCGGGACGTGCCGTGCTCGGCGGCGCCAACGGCGCGTTCGCGACGATCGCCGAGGGCAGGCTCTCCGCCAGCGCGGGCGGCCACCATGCTCGTCGGGCATACCGGCCCCAGGAACAAGCGTTGACCCGCGGGAGGTGTCACCACGCGGGACTCGTCACTGCGCCGATGTGCCCTGCGCGGCGTAGTCGTCCTTGAGCGCCGGGTAGTAGTCGTCCCACACCGGCTTCGGTGTGCCGTCGTCGCGCGCGTGGACGAGCAGGTCGAGGTAGTACTCCCAGCCCGGGCCCAGGTCGCCGACGCCCGTGCGATCGGTGAGGTGATGCACGAACTCGAGGTGGGTCGTGCCGTTGTCCTCGCGGAGCCTCAGCTCGAGATGAAATTCGCCGTAGTCACTCTTGGTCGTCAGGTCGAGGTGATGCGGCGCCTCGCACTTGTTGATCGTGGCGTTGGTCCAGGCATCGCCTTTCTCGAACACCATCAAGATGCGAATCGTGCCGCCCGGCCGTCCGTCGCCCTCCCACTTACCGAACCAGCGTTCGGTGTGCTCGGACTTCGTGACGCTCGTCCAGACGTCCGCGATCGGCGCCGCAAACGACCGCGTCAGGGTCAGGTCATTGCCACGTAGGGTCCCGGTTGCCTTCTTGCTCATGCTGTCTCCTTCTCGTCGTTCTCTTTGTTGCTCACCACGCGCGGCGCCTGTCGGACGCGCTCGCGCTTGGTGCGATGCACCTCGGTCTCGAGCGCCATCAAGCGACGCTCCCAGACGGCGGCGTGGTCCTCGCGGAGCTCCGCGAGAAAGCCCTCGAGCTCCGCGAGCGCCCCGAGGTCGAGCCGATACATCCGCTCGCGGCCCTGCGCCTGATCGACCACCAGCCCCGCTTCCCGCAGCACACGCAGGTGTCGGCTGATCGCAGGCCGCGTGACGTCGAACGCGCCGGCGATCGCGCCCGCGGACAGCTCGCGGTCTCGCAGCATGCGAAGGATCGTGCGCCGGGTAGCGTCCGCGAGGGCCTGGGCGACCGTATCCACAAACCACGTGTAACCTATTCGTTACCCGTCGTCAAGCCCCGCCGCGCTTGGTTCCGCGTCGTTGCCGCTGCAGCTAAGCTCGCCGCCATGCCGACAACCAGGATCGAGCTCTCGACGCCCGACGGGCCGTGCACGACCGAGGTCGTGGCGCCGGAAGGCACCGGTCCCTGGCCTGCGGTGATCCTGTTCTTCGACGGGGGTGGGCTGCGGGCCGCGATCACGAAGATCGCGGAGCGGATCGCCGCGATGGGCTACGTCGTCGTCCAGCCGAACTTGTTCCATCGCTCGCCGCCCCTGACCGAGCTGCTCGGCGAGCCGGTGACGCTCGCCGCGGTCAGCAAGGCGTTCCAGAACCCCGAGCTCCGCGCGAAGTTCCTGACTGCCTGGTACACGCCGGCGCTCGAGTGGGGAAATCTGACGACCACGGTCAGCGCGGTCCTCGATCACATCGCGGCGGACCACGACGTGAAAGGCGGTATCGGGACGACGGGCTACTGCATGGGCGGCAATGCCTCGTTCCGCGCAGCGACGATCTTCGGCGACCGCATCGCGGTGACCGCAGCGTTTCATCCAGGTTGGCTCGTCACGGATCAACCAGATTCGCCGCACCTGCGCGCGGCTCACATCAAGTCGCGCGTGTACCTCGGCCCGGCGAGGGTCGATCTGCTGCCGGAGAACGCAGCGAAGCTCAGGGCGGAGCTCGATCGCGGCGGCGTGCGCTACACGATCGAGCCCTACGACGCGGACCACGGCTACGCCGTCGAGGATACGCAGGCCTACAACGAGCCGGCGGCGGAGAAGCACTACGCCGCGCTGCAGAGCCTGTTCGCGGCGACGCTCGGCTCGTGACGGCGAACGGCGACTACCGGCCGCGCTTGGTCGCAAGCCAGATGTAGTACCGGGGCCCTTCCGGGAAGCTCGGCGTCGTGCGGACCAGCTCGACGTCGCCGACCGTCTCGAGCGATCTCGTGAACAGACGCGACGGGAACGAGGACCACACGGCGAGCACACCACCGGGTCGCAGCGCTCTGCGCATCCGCGTCAGGCCCGCGCGCTTGTACAGATTCTCGTTGCTCGGTTGCGAGAGCGCGCTCGGACCGTTGTCGACGTCGAGCGAGATCGCGTCGTACACGTCCTGACTCCGCGCGATCACGATGGCCACATCCAGGACCAGGAGCCTGACGCGGCGGTCGTCCAGCGGGCGTCCGGCGTGGTCGCCATGCTCTGCCTTGTTCCAGGCCACCACCTCCGGCATGAGCTCCGCCACGTCGACCCGGGCACCGCGCGGCAACCCATCCAGTGTCGTCCGCAGGGTGAAGCCGAGGCCGAGCCCCCCGATCAGCACCCGCGGCTTGGCCACGTTGCTGACCGCGGCTGCGACGATGCGGCCGAACTCGTCCTCGGAGTCGTGCACGTCGCTCGACATCAGCGTGCGCTGGCCGACGCGGATCGCGACATCCTTGCCCCGCCGCACGAGGACCATCCCCGAGCCAGAACTGGCTGCACGTGCGCTCGGCTTGGCCATGGTGGTCGGTGCTCCTTCTACCGCGGATCTATTTGGCATGACGACACCCTGCGAGCGCGGTTCAACGCGCGCTCCCGCACGCATGGCCACAAAGACACGATCGAAACAGCAAGCGCCGCCGCGCAAGCACCGCCGCCGAGTGAGATCCGGATCGAATGCCGGCATTGTTCTTGTACCGGCGTCGACCGCTAGTTGACGCAACACGCGATTTCCGCCCAGGAGCCCGACCATGAGTGACCCCAAGGAACCCGAGAGCGCTGACGTGATGGACGAAGCGTCCTCGACGGCGGCAACGCCCGATCTCGACCCGACCGCAGCGCCGGCAGAGGCTCCTATTGCCGACGGTGAAGTGCCCGGTGTTGCAGCCCCCGCGCTCGCTGCGCCGGCGCCGCAGGCACGGGCGAAGACCAAGGGCGTGGCCGACCTCGTGTTCGTCGTCGACGTGAGCGGCAGCATGGCGACGTGTATCGACGCGCTCCGCAAGAACATCGAGACCTTCATCGATTCGTTGAGCCGTGGCGACGGCAACACCTCGGCGCCGGTGCGAGACTGGCGCGGAAAGATCGTCGGCTACCGCGACATCGAGTCCGCCACCACGGAAGGCATTTCGTGGTTCGTCGACAATCCCTTCGTACGGGACGTGGCCGCCCTCAAGGCGCAGCTCGCGAGCTTGAAGGCCGAAGGCGGCGGCGACGAGCCCGAATCGCTGCTCGACACGCTGTTCAAGGTTGCGTCGATGCCGGCCACGCCGAAGGGATCCCAGACCGAGGATCCCACGAAGTGGCGCTACCGCAGCGACGCGGCGCGCGTGGTCATCGTGTTCACCGACGCTTCGTTCAAGGAGACGATGAGCATCCCCGAGGCCAAGGGCGGTTCGCTGCAGGACGTGGCAAATGTGGTCATGGCCAACCGGATCATCCTCAGCCTGTTCGCCCCGAACTTCGAGGGCTACGACCGGCTGAGCCAGATCGACAAGTCGGAATGGGAAGTGGTCGAGTTCGAAGGCCTGACTGCGCAGCAGGCGCTCGAGAAGTTCACCTCCGACCCGGTCAACTTCAAGACGACGCTGCAGCAGCTCGCCGCGAGCGTCTCTCGCTCTGCGGAAACCGTCGCGCTCTAGTAGTTTCCTGCGGGCGCTGGCGACGACATGGCGAAAAAACTCAAAGTCGGTGACAGGATCCGCGGGTACCGCATCACCAAGGTGTTCGGCCCCGGGATGATGGCCATCTCGTACGCTGCCCAGGCGCCCTCGGGGACGAAGGTGTTCTTCAAGCAGTACAAGTCCCCCGCTCCCTCGGTCGTCTGGTACGACGCGTTCGTCGCTTATCAGAAGGAGCTCGGCGCCCGGGTACGTGATGGCAAGGCCGCGCACCTCGCCGTCCGCCAGGTCGACGCGTTCGAGGAGCAATGGGGTGGGCGTTGCTACTTCCAGGCATACGAGTTCGTGCACAGCGGCGGCGACCTCCAGCAGGCGCTGGATCACGAACGCGAGCAGCACCGGCTGACCAAGTTGGCCCCCGCCCGCGAGCCAGCGGTGTGGGCGCGTCACGTGACGTGGTCGAAGGTCCTCACCGCGGCGGTCGCGGCGTTGCACGACTCGCATGTCGTGCATGCGGACCTGAAGCCGGCCAACGCCTATCTGGTCGAGGACCCGACCATCGGCTCGGGTTACCAGCTCAAATTGATCGACATGGACTTCTCGCTGCTGAGCGATCGTCGAGCGCCGTGGCACGGCTTCCAGGGCTACATCGGCAGTGACAACTACCGCTCGCCCGAGCACATGACTCGCGGAGGCATCCCGTCGATGGCGTCCGATGTCTTCACGTGCGGGCTGATGCTGTACGAGCTGCTCGCCGGCGAGCATCCGTACTGGCGAGACGATCAGAGCGAGTACGCCGCGCTCGTCCGTGCCTACGCGGCCAAGCCGCCGGCGCTCCTCGGGACGATGCCGCTGCCGGCACGCAATGCCGAGGTCAGCGCTGCGCTGCACCGCTGCCTGTCTCCCGATCCCGCGGCCCGGCCGACCGCCGCCGCACTCGCGGATGTCCTCAGCGGCCGGGGCGCGAAACCGGTGGCACCGAAGAAGCCGGCGATCGCAGTGCCCACCGGGACCGCGGGCGCGCCACTGGTCTCGGACGGGATCGAGCTGGTCGGATCGGACGGCCGTTCGCTTCAGATCGGCGTGCGCACAGAGCTCGGCAAGGCGCTCGTGCGCCCGTTCGGTCCTGACGGCGAGTTCTGGGATGTTCGCCAGTGCGTGATCGAGCGACCTGATGGCCGGCAGTGGGTGATCTCGCCGGTCGCGGGGACCGCGAACGAGACGCTCGTCAACGGCAAGGCGCTGGTCTCACCGCAACCGCTCCGGCATGGCGACCAGGTCGCCGTCGGCCGTCAGGCCAAGGGCGTGATCAAGCTGCCGCTCACCGCGCGGGGCCGCTGAATGTCGGCGACCGATCCGTCGACGGATCCTCCGCCGACCGATCCGCCGCTGTCGGGCGACGCACCGAAGTTCCCCCCGGCGATCGAAGTCCGGGACCTCGACTGGCCGCTGGTTCGCACCGCGGTCGACGCCCCGGCCATTCGCGTCCGGATGCGCGCCGCGGTCGAGGGCATGGAAGCGTTGCTCGATCGCCCTGACGGTCCTGGCATGCTGTTCGACGCCGACCGCGCGCACCCTGGCGATCGCGCGATCCGGGTGACTGCCCAGGACGACGCGAGCCCGTTGTGGATCATCGGCGACCTGCATGGCGATCTGCTGGCGCTCGAGGCGTCACTGGCATTGATCCATCGTGACGTGGCGTCCGACAGCGCGCCGCCGCGCATCGTGTTTCTCGGCGATTTCGTCGACGACGAGGGATTCGCGCTCGAGGTCCTCGTGCGGATATTCGAGCTCATCATCGCGGCACCACAGCGGGTCTGCGTCATCGCGGGCAATCACGACGAGGCGTTGTCGCATGACGGCAGCCGGTTCGCGTCGAGCGTCTCGCCATCGGACTTCGCCGACTTCCTGAATGCCAATCTCGCGGACCCATGGATCGAGCGCGCTGGAAAGGTCGCGCTGCGCTTGACCGCGCACGTCCCGCGCGCGCTGTTCTTTCCCGACGGCCTGATGATCTCGCACGGCGGCTTTCCGCTCGCCGACCTGCATCCTGCGCTGGAAGAAACCGGCGACTGGAACGATCCGGCCTGCCTGTCTGACTTCGTCTGGGTCCGTGCGCATCCCAAGGCGCGCAGGAAGATGCCGAACCGGTTCTCGCGCGGGAGCCAGTTCGGCTACGAGGACTTTGCGGACTTCTGCGCGCTGACAGCGCGCATGGGACGACCCATCACGCATCTGGTGCGTGGTCACGACCACGTCGAACAGCGCTACGCGATCTACCCCGCCTACCACGCGCATCCCCTGCTGACGACGGTTGCACTCTCGCGCCGGTTGCCCCGCGAAGGGTTCGGCCCACATGAACGCGCACCGACGCTGGCGCGGGTCGTCGCCGGGTCGCTGCCGCAGGTCTACCAGCTGTACCCGCCCGCGGACCTCATCAACGAAGTGTTCCCCGCACCCGCGCAGGGTGACAGCTCACCCGCCGACGCCGACGAGGACGTCTCGGGATGAGCGTCGTCCAGCGTTGCTTGAACTGCGGCACGACGCAGACCACCGGAGGTGAGTGCAAGACCTGCCACGAGGCGCAGGTCCAATATTTCTGCACGAACCACGAGCCTGGCATCTGGCTGACCGCGCCCACTTGTCCGCAGTGCGCGGCGCGTGCAGCGCCACCTGCCCGCCCGACCGTGTCGACCCCGGTGCGCCCTACCCGCGCCCGGCCGCCGGCACCCAGGGCGGTTGCCGTTGCGTCGAAGCGCCCGGTGGACGAGGTTGCGCTAGACCTCCGCGACTCGCGACCGCCGCTCGTGGTGCGCGGCGATGCCGCTGTCGGCGACCCGGCGCCAGAGCCGGCACCCGAGTGGGAAACGTCACGGCTCGTCCAGGCGGGAGGGCTGTTGAAGCGGCTGGCGATCAGGCTGGTGCTGATCGCCGTGGTGTTGATTGCGGTGCTCGGGGTCGCGCTCTACGCGTTGGTGCGTTCGATGCCTTGAGGTCGCGATGCGGCTAGAAGGCGAGGTCCGCAAGCGCGTCACGGAATCGGCGAGTAGACCTGATCGCGCGCCCCCGGCGACGGCGTGTGCGCGGGGTCGCTCCCTGCACCTGTGTGGCAAGCGACGCAGATCGTCTTCGGCGGACCAGAGTCCCCCATGCCGTCGGCAACGACACCGTCGGGTGCGGGTAGCCGCTCGTACCAGTACCAGCTGGCGCCGGCGGCGCTGTCAGCGGCCTGTTTGGCGTAGACGGCGTAGCCGATCGGCACGCCCCCGGCGAGGCTGCTGTGGAGCTCCTTGACCGCGGCCGCTCCCGCGGGCCACGGCGACGAGCCGGTCGCGTTCGCAGCGATCGCATTGTTCGAGCAGATCCGGTTGAAGCCGTGCGGGGTCGGCGCACGACCCGCGTGGACCGCAGTCTCGCAATGCCAGCTCTGGTAGTAGCCCTTGCCGAGCCACGCCTCGACCGCCGCACCGCCCAGCGGCGGGGTCTGCGGAGGGATGGGCGTGTACACCAGGTCACGTCCGCCGGGAGTCGGCGTATGGGCCGGGTCGCTTCCCGCCCCCATGTGACAACCGACGCAGACCGTCTTCGCGGGGCCGGCCGCACCGGTGCCATCGGCGACGACATCCGCGTTGATGCGCTCGTACCAGTACCACCCCGCGCCGCCGGCGCTCTCGGCCTCTTGCTTCAGGTACACCGCATAGCCAATTGGTGTGCCGCCCGCGGCGCTCGCATGGAGCTCCTTGACGGCTGCGGCCCCGGCGGGCCACGCGGCGGATCCAGGAAGCGCGAGGCTGAGCGCGCTATTGGTGCAGATCCGGTTGAAGCCGTGCGGCGTCGGGCTGCGGCCAGCGTGCACCGCACCTTCGCAGTTCCACCCCTTGTAGAAGCCCTGGCTCAGCCAGGCCTCGATCGCGGCTGCGCCGGTCGGCGGTGTCTGCGCGGTGCCCTCCGATCCCGCATCGGGCTGCTTCGGGGCATCGGGGGGATTGGCGCTGTCGCTGCCACAGCCCATGGCGGCGACGATCAGCAAGGTCGAGCACAGAGAGGTTCGCGTATGCATCGGCGCACCCTACGCGCGAACAACCACCCATCTTCTGCGAGAAAGCTGCACGGTGCGTTGCAGGATTCGGCGACCCGCTCAGAACCGGATGAGGACATCGTCGATCGACTTGCGATGAAGATCGGGGACCATCGCGCCCTCGGCAGGGTAGCCAACGGGGATCACCAGGTACGCGCGTTCGTTGGACGGCCGATGGAGCAGCTCGCGCAGGAAGCCCATCGGGCTCGGGGTATGCGTGAGCGTCGCGAGGCCGCCGAGGTGGAGCGCGGACAGCAGCATGCCGACCGCGATCCCCACCGACTCGTCGACGTAGTAGTGCTTGACGCGACGAGGGCCCTCGGGCCCGTCGACGACGCCCCACGCCTGGGCGAACACGACGATCAGCGTGGGAGCCTCGGTCAGGTGGGGCTTGCGCCAGTCGAGTCCGAGCGGCTCCAGCGCGGCGAGCCACTGTTCGGACATCCGACCCTCCCAGCTCTTCTTCTCCTCCGCTTCCGCTGCCTCGCGAATTCGCAGCTTGAGGGCGGGATCGGTGACCGCGACAAACGTCCAGGGTTGCTGATGCGCACCGGACGGCGCGCTCGACGCAGCGCGGATCGCCTCGACGAGGACCTGGTCTGGAAACGGCTCCGGCGAGAAGTCTCGGACCGTGCGCCGCGGCTGCATGCTCTCTGCATAGGCCGTGGCGCGCGCGATCATGTCTTGCGGTTGCCGCCGCTGAAATACCAGGGGCACCGGACGATAGGCCGACATTGCGGAAGCGTAGCGAGGTCGTGCCGTGATCCGTCGACCGGGACCGTCATAAAAATGACAACCGCCTGTTCGAATTGATCGCCGTCGCTCAGCTCCGGTGGCGACGGAGCGGCATCGCCGTTCGCTACATCAAGTGTTCGCGAACCGTGTCCGCGCGCTCGATGTGCTCTCCCACATCAGAACACGCTAGGCCACGCCGACCATGCGCCACGCTTCGAGCAATTTCGCCACGGGCTCGTCCTCGATGACGTGGCCGTGCGCGATGACGAGCCGCTGGATCGGCAGCCCCGCGAGCGCGTGAAGCGATCGTGATGCAGCCGCCTTGTCCGCCACCTTGTTCTTCACGTCGGGCGGCACCCGCAGTCGCTTGTAGCAACCGACCACGCGCGCTGCGAAGCGCCACGACCAGTGATCACTTTCGTCCGCGCACAGGACGACATCCGCGCCGAACAAGGTGCCGGTAGGCCGATGAAACAGAAGCGTCTCGTCCAGGAAGGGAACGCCCTCGAGCGGAATCGCCACACACTCGGGAATCGCGGTGGAGAGCTCGCGGACATCGATGTCGATGCGAAGCGCCGGGCTCTTGGCTGCCGCGCTCTGCGGCGCGACGATCTTCGCAGCGGGGAACGCCGCGGCCGCCGCGGGAGTGCCGAGATGATGAAAGCAGTTGGGAACGACGAGCCAGCTCACCTCGCCCAGCGCTGCCACCTGCTTCACCCAGCCGTCGGTCGGTGGAGTCGGGCTATGGATCAGCAGTCGCCCGTCGTCGAGCCGGATCACGGACGTCCGCGCGCGGAGCCGGACGCCGCTGAACCACACCGGCCTCTCGCTGGCCCAGATCCGCCCAGCGACGATCTCCACAAGCTCGGATTGCTTCATGTGCGGTCCCTTCGATGCGGGGCACAGCGAGAACGTCGCATCGCTAGCTCGCTGCGCATGGGGCATGGCGGCTGTCAGCGGTTGCACGGATCGCGGAGGGACACAATTTGCGCCCCGTGGTGTTGGGCATGGATATGGACATCTCCCGCCTCACGCTCGGCGGCGTACTCGCCGCGTCCGTTGCATCGCTCACGCTCTCGATCATGGGCTTCGTCTCCCGGCCTGATCGCGCGGCACCCGCGCGGTTCGATCGACTGACGGTCGAGCGGCTCGATATCGTCGAGCCCGACGGGACACCACGCATGATCGTCGCGAGCCGCGCCCGGTTCCCCGGCTCGTTCGTGCGAGGCAAGGAGATCGCGCGGCCGGATCGCAACGAGGTCGCCGGCATCCTGTTCGTCAACGACGAGGGCACGGAGAGCGGCGGTCTGATCCACAGCGGCAGGCTGGTCGACAACAGCGCGGTCGCCGGGGCCTCGCTGACGTTCGATCGATTCCGCCAGGATCAGATGCTGCAGCTCGTCGTCGACGAAGGCGGTGGCAAGGCCGGGGCCGGGCTCATCATCAACGATCGACCGAGCCACACCGTGTACTCGATCGAGGACATGTTCGCGCACCCCGATCGCGAGTTGCCGGCCCAGGCCAAGGGCGCGCAACGCGCGTTCCTCGGCAACGAAAATGGCACCGCCGCGCTCGTGCTGTCGGACCCGGCAGGCAGGCCGCGACTCGCGCTGGTCGTGAACGCGAGCGGCGCGCCCGAGATCACGATGCTCGACGAGCACGGCAAGGCGATCAAGACGATCACGCCGTGAGGCAGCACCGATCGAACTTCTGCTGGTCGGTCGACTTCACCTCGGTCTCCTCGCCCGTGATCCGCGCCTTGACGTGCTGCCATGACCCGAGGGGACAAGCCGAGCCATGGCCTCACCTCGGCGGCGGCGTGCGCGAAGGAGCTCGTCCGCGACACGGTCTCACCGGCTCCGTGATCACTTCGCGACCACGAGCTGCGCGCTCTTCCACCCGGTGATGCCGGCGGGCATGCGGGCGACCTGCGTCCATCCCGCGTCGATCGCTGACTTCGCTGCCGCATGAGAAGCGCCGCAGGCCACGCTGTAGCAATAGAAGACGACGAGCGATGACCTATCGGCCGGCAGTACCGCTTGCACGTCGTCACCAGCGAGCCACCGCGCTCCCGGGAGATGTCCCTCGTCGAAGATCTCACGCGGATTCGCGTCGATGATCGTCATCGCGCGGTTCGCGGCAAGCATGTCGGCGACCTCGCGAGGTGTCAGCTCTTTGACGGTGGCGCGCTCTTCGGATGAGACAGCGCAGGGGTCGTGCTCGCACGCGACGAGCGAGATCGTGGAGAGCACGAGAACAAGTTGGATCAGCATGCGCTGCATAGGCGGCTGCGCGCGTGTTCGGGACAGCTACTTTCCGCGCGGACCGAACACGACGATCGCCATCCCGATCAGGGTCACCGCACCACCGATCAGGTCCCAGCGATCGGGGCGCTGCTTCTCGATCGCCCACATCCACAACACCGCGACAGAAACATAGACACCACCGTAGGCGGCGTACGTGCGCCCGGCACCAGTCGGGTGCAACGTGAGCAAGTACGCGAACGCCGCGAGGCTGCTCGCGGCAGGTAGCAGATACCAAGCTGCACCACCCTTGCGGAGCCAGAGGTACGGAAGGTAACAGCCCACGATCTCCGCCACGGCGGTGACGATGAACAGACCGATCGTTGTTACTGCATCCACGTCGACAGCTTGCTCGCAACTGGCTCAGGTCGCACGTGCAGCGACGGGGATCCAGACGATCGAGGCCGTGCCGATGACGGCGACCAGCGTCGTCACGACGCCCGCAATTCCGAGCCCGGCGCATCCGAGCGCCGCGGTGATCGATGCGACGAGGAGCGTGAGCAGCCAACGTCGGCGGCGTTGGCCCGTGGTGCGCGCGACCCTGATCGTCACCCCCATGCCGGCGATCGCACCCGCCGCGAAGCACGCGAGCTCGGCCCCGGACAGCGTGCCGAAAGCGGCGCACTCGATCCCGCCACTGCGAAGCATCAGTGCCGCAAGCGCGGGAACCAAGCCCAGCACGAGCCCCGTGCGGACCGCATCGACCCCCACGCGATCGCGCCACCGCAGCGCGATTGCGAGCGCGAGCAGGCCGCCACCCAGACACCAGCACGTGGCCGCGTGACCACCGCTGAGCACCGCGATTGCCACGAGAGGCACGACAGCCAATGCGATGCGGCACGCCATGCGGACGCGGCTGCGCTCCGCCCCACTTCGTGCGCGTTCCGCGAGTCGCTCGAGATCAACCATGGGCTTTCCTCCATGCGGCGCGAAGCCGCTCCACGGCACGAAATCGTCGTTTGCGAGCCGCCTCACCGCGCGGCTTGTCACCCAGGAGCAGCTCCGAGAGCGCTCCACGATCGCGTTCGCCGAGGCGTGCGATCACGTGATGCACCGCCTGGCGCAGTTCCTGGTCGATCAGGAGATCGTCCGCAGCCTCGCGCGGATCGTGGGGGTTCACCTCGACATCGTCCTCGCGTCGTCGCTGTGACTGCCGACGTAGCGTGAGGATTTCGAACCCCACGATGGTGATGGCCCACGCGACGCCATCCCGGTCGCGATCGAGATCGACGATGCGATCGAAGACCTTCAAGATCGCGCGCTGCGCGGCGTCCTCGGAATCGGCGCGACCAGGCAGCGCCCGAGAAGCTACCGCGAGCAAGACCGGCCACAGGCTATCGAACACCTCGCGAAAGGCCGAACGATCCCCGTCTGCGAAGCGAAGCATCGCAGCGTGCGTCGCACGCCGATCGGGCGGGTTCATTCGACGTCGCGCTCCACGACTCGGCTAGCTTGCGCGGTCGGCGGTGAACGTCAACCCGGAGGCGATGGCCTTCGCCTTCACGTAGGACAGGTCGTCGCTTTCGAGCAGGCGCTCTGGCAGACGGAAGAATTCGTCAACGACCGATTTGGCGGCATCGGCTCCGCGAACCTCCCACACGATCTCGTTGCCGGTGGCGGTCACGTCGAAGTCGAAGAACTGACAGCAAACATGCTCGCGGGCAGCGAGGCCGCGGATGCGTTGTTCAAGTCCGGGCATCGAGCGAAAGACCCAGCGAAATCCGTTCGCCGTTCGTTCGGCACGAGCGAGGTCGTTGAACGCCGCGCGGTACTCGTCCATGTGAAAGTCGATCGCCTTCGTATCGCGAAGGTCCGCGGTACAGGCGATCGGTTCGTCGTCGACGGGACCACAACCACACGACCCATCGGTGGCACAGCTCGCGGCTGCGCGCGTAGCGCGTCGCCGAAGGACAACGATCGCGATCGCAAGCATCGCCGCCGCGGCGAGCATCACACCGGCCAAGGGCTCGACGATGGCGGCCAGCGTCGATGCTGCGCCAGCGCCAATGACGACTCCCGTGAGCGGAACTGCGCAGCATGCGGCACATGCCGCCACACCGAGAACAAGTGGGCCTCGTGGCTTCGACCAGAAACTGTTCATCTGTGACCTCCAACCCCGGTAGGCAGCTCGGCGTCCGGTTGGGACACTCGAAGTTGCGCGAACCGATGCGTCGCCGCAGTGCGCGCTCGCGGCTCACCGCGCGCGCACCGCATAGCGCACGTGGGTCGCGCGAGGCGACGCGATGGTCTCGACGAGATCGACCCCGACCTCGCGGCTGATGGCTTCAAACAGTCGGCGCCCGCCGCCGAACATGACCGGCGAGAGCGCGAGGGCGAACTCGTCGACCAGTCCGGCGCGCAGGTACTGCTGGATCACGTCGGCGCCACCGGCGATGCGGATGTCACGGTCGCCGGCCACCGCACGCGCCTGGCGCAGCGCGCTCTCGATGCCGTCATTGATGAAGTAGAACGTGGTGCCGCCGGCCCGCACCCACGGCTCGCGGACCTGCGAGGTCAGCACGAACACCGGCGAGTGGAACGGCGGTTCTTCGTTCCACATCGCTTCACCCATCTCGAACATGCGCTTGCCCATGATGCTGACGCCGGTGCGCCGGAACGTGTGCTCGACGATCTGGTTATCGGCGCCGGTCTCGCCGCCGTCGCCGAGCTTCAACATCTCGCGGAGGAAGCGCTGCGAGAGGAGCCAGCTCTGGAGCCTGCCCCACTGGGCACCCCAATCCTCGAACGTCGGATCGCTGGCGTGCGCCAGATCCATGCCGGGTGGTGTGAGATATCCGTCGAGCGAGACGCTGACACTGAAGAACACGCTGGTCATCTGTACGGGCCTTTCGCGGTGTGGTCTGGTGGTGAAACGACAGCCGCGCCCGCAGGTCATCGGTCATGAACGAAGATTTCGAGCCCCTGGTCGAGGCCGCCCGTGGTGGCGACGAGCACGCGTTTCGCGCGCTGATCGAACCGCTCGGCCGCGAGCTGCACGCGTACGCCTACCGCATGCTCGGCGGCTTCCACGACGCCGACGACGCGCTCCAGGAATCACGGCTCAAGGCGTGGCGTGCGCTTGCGACCTACGAGCCCCGCGCCAGCTTCCGCGCGTGGATGTACCGGATCGTCACCAACGCCTGCCTCGATCTGCTCAAGGCGCGGTCGCGCCGCGTGATGCCACAAGATATCTGCCCGTCGGTTCCCCCGGGACCACCCACGACCGCGCCGCGCACCGACATCTCGTGGATCGAGCCCTACCCCGACGCGCTGCTGCCCGCGGTGCCCAGCCCCGAGCACGCCATGCGACAGCGCGAGGGCATCCGGCTCGCGTTCGTGCGTGTCGTCCAGGTGCTGCCGCCCCGGCAGCGCGCCGCGCTGATCCTCCACGACGTGCTCGACTGGCGCGTCGTCGAGGTCGCCGACATCCTCGAGACCACCGAGACCGCGATCAACAGCGCGTTGCAGCGAGCCCGCGCCTCGATCGCACGGCCGCACACCGAGCCAGCCGCGTCTGCGCTCGCGCCGCGCCACGCCGAGGTCGTCGAGCGCTTCGTCCGCGCGTGGGAGAGCGGCGACTTCGATGACTTCGTCGCGCTGCTCGCGACCGACGCGGTCATGAACATGCCGCCGTGGGAGTACTGGCTCGACGGCAAGGATGCGGTGGTCGCGACGATGCGCTCACCCGGCACGTGGGACGGCGAGCCCCGCCCGGGTCGCTACAAGATCGTGCTGGCACCGATGAACGGTGAGCCCGCGGGACTGGCGTATGTCCGCGCACCGGACGGCCGCTACCACGCCATCTGCCTCACCGCGCTGTCGCTCGACACCGACGGCCGGATCTCCGAGCTCACGACGTTCGTGCTGCCCGAGCTGTTCGCGGCGTGGGGGTTCCCGGCCGTGCTCGACGCGTAGCTCGATCGGAGATGCGACGCCGCCGGACGCGACCTGCGCCAAAATCGAGCCTTCGCTCCCCTCGCGACCCACCACAGACCGAGCTCGGGTGGGACGATTCCGCGTAGCGGCGACCGCCAGTCTGTCGGCATGGGCGCGTCTGTCCTCGCGTCGTGCGAACGCCGGCGGGCTTACGTTCGCGGAAGACCGCGGCCCCAACCGCTGCCCGATCCTTTCCCCATCCGACCCAAGCACGCCTCGCCGAAACCCCTCTTGTTCGTCCTTGCCGCCGCGTTGCGGATGCGAAGCTCCGGCGTCTCGAATTCGTGGCGGCGCGGCCCGCTCCGCCCGACGGTCGGAGGTCGCGAATGCGTAGCTTGTGAAGCTCGTTGGGTACCTCACGCGGTTGGAGCACCCCTGGATGAGCGCGGCGCAACACGATCGCGACCGGACGACCACCACCATCCGCGAGCGGCACCACGCAGTCGTGCTGCATGCCTTGTGGATCACAGGACGGCTTGCACGCGTACGAATGGCTGCCCTACTCTCCTGGGGGTGCAGGTCGTGTTGGAACCGTCGTGAACGCCGCCGTTTCTAAGTGCTTTATCCTTGTGCTCGCTCGGCGCGAAGGTGGCCCGCAGCACAAGCCCCTAAGCCTGACCACGAATACGCGCAGCATCGATTTGTATCGCCTCGCCGCGAGGTCAGCGGCGGATCAGGTCGCGGAGCTGTACCGCACGCGCCGCAAGGAGTTGCGGTTCGCGACTGTGGACGTCGAAGGCAATACCGCGTCCGCGGGCACGTCCCCGTATTCATGGCAGGTGCTCCGGTCGCAGGTGGAGTCCGATGCGTGGTGGGTTTCCGTTCGCGGGCGGCTGTCGCGCACGCTCGACGTCAAGCAGGTCGGCCGGCGCGTGCGCGAAGCGACGGTAGGTGTGGTGACGCCGAGCGATTCGCTCTTGATCGTGGTCAATCAGGAGCTGTCGCCACCGCCGGAGTGGCGGTATCTGCTCTGGGATACGAGCCCCACGACCGTGACCTCTGTTATCTCCGCGTGTCAGATGGATCCGTACTACTGGTCAGGCGATGTTGCGGACCGGTTCGCGGTTTTGCAGACTCGCCTCCGCGTTGCGATGTTCTCGTCGGTGGGAGAGCACCTCGGCCTGTCACGCTGCGACAACGACGCGTGCTACATGCGTCGGGACGTCTTCTCGGTCATTGAGTTGGACGAGATGCGCGGCTGTTGCGCGGAACATGAACAATGACGAGCTTCCGAGTCGACTGGTGCGCCGGTCCAAACGTTCAGATCGAGCTGTTTGAAGAACCAGCCGCTCAGGGTCTGGGCTTCCGATATACGCCGCGATTTCGCGCCACGTTGCGGCCGCCGGTCGAGGTGCTACCGCTGACCGAGATGCACCTACGGAGTGCATCGCAGGGCCTCAAGGAGCTGACGGTGATGGCGAGCACCCTTCGAAGTGCAGCACGCGACCTCGCCGCGCCGGGATCCCCAATGGTCGAGGGTCCCTTCGAATGGGAGCTCCACTCTCTGGGCGGCCTACTCTACGACCTCGTGATGACGGATGCTGCCCGCAACGACCTGCGGCCCGCGAACTGCTTCATCGACTTCGGTGTTGGCGAACGCATGCAGCACTTCCCGTGGGAGCTCATGCACGATGGCGAGGAGTTTATCTGCCTGAAGCATTCGTTCGGCCGCTTCGTCGCGGGCGCTGCGGCATCACCAGGCCTGGCAAATCCGAAAGCGTGGTTCGGCGACTCGCTGCCGACACTATCGGTTCTCGTGATCTCCGTGCCGCAGCCGCAGCCGCGAGCCGACTCGAGACAAACCTACCCGCCACTCCGCTCGGCCGAGCTCGAGACGCAAGCCATCGTCAGGACGTTGTCTGCGATCGGAAACGTCGAGGTAACCGTACTCGCGGGCAAGGATGCGACAGGCGCAGCCGTCACTAACGCACTTCGTCGCGGTCGGTTCCAGATCATTCACTACTGTGGGCACGCCAGCTACAACGAGACACAGCCGCTCAATAGCGCGCTCGTGCTGTGGGACGCCGACTTGCCGGCGGGCGTCGCCCAGCGCCTGTTCGTGCGCGCGCAACCGGTGCTGTGCTTCGTGAATGCCTGCGAGACCGCACGACTCCCCGATGAAGGCGCGCTAAACGTGTACAGCCTCGCACGCGCCTTCCTCGACACGGGCGCCTATCTCATCGGGTCCCGGTGGAAGCTCGATGACCACGCGGCGTCGACATTCGCGTCTTCGTTCTATGAGGAGCTCCTCGGTCAAGGCGCAGCACTTGGCAACGCGATGCGCGCGGGCCGTCTGGCGGCGCGGACTACCATCGCGTCCGATCACCTCGGCTGGGGGGCATACGTCCTCTACGGAGATCCGAGGCTGTGCTTCCGTCGCGATTGACGCGGCTGCGGAGTCGTCGGCAGAAGTAGCGTCCGGTCGACAAACATTGGCGGCGTTAGCTCCGGCGTCCAGTTCCGCAACGAGAACACCGCCCAAACTCTCCCCACGGTTTCCGTGTTGCGGGAGCCAGGTTGGGTCTGTCGATGGACGTGTCGTGGGCGAACGCGAGGTTTCGCGCAACGCGTGTGCGACCATCTGTCGAGACCGCTCACGCTCCTACATCGAGCGTTACGAAGATCGAGGCGTGGTCCGCTCGATGCGCCGAAAAAGCGAAAACCGCCGGAGCAGGCGGCGGTCTTCTTCGTAGCGGGGGCAGGATTTGAACCTGCGACCTTCGGGTTATGAGCCCGACGAGCTA
>JBBJLY010000378.1:0-6321 GCA_037720695.1 Kofleriaceae bacterium
CGCCAAAGCAGCTCGCGAGCTACCGCGCGGCAACGGTGGATCTGCTGGGTCCGGCGCCGGCCACCGGCGCGCGCGTCGAGCCCCTGACACGTTAGCGCGTCAGATCGCGCACGATGTTCTTGTGGTGCGCCTCGAGCGTGCCGCCGCCGATCTCGACCAGCTTGGCATCACGCAGGAACTGCTCGACGCGATATTCGGTGCAGTAGCCGTAGCCGCCGAGCACCTGCACCGCGGCGTCCGCAGTCTCCTTGGCTGCGGTGGCACTGAACAGCTTCGCCGCGTCGGTACCGAGCCGGTTGCGCCGGTCCGGACCGACGGTCGCGGCGATGTCGTAGATCAGGGCCCGCATCGCCTCGACCCGGGCGTAGCTCTCGCCAATGTAGCGCTGGATCTGGCCATGATCGTGGAGCGGCTTGCCGAAGCTGCGACGCTCCTTCGCGTAGGCCACCATGACGTCGAGGCAGCGCCGCCCGATCCCGAGGCTCATCGCCGATAACCCGAGCCGCTCGATCTCCAGGTTCCGCATCATGTTGGTGATGCCGCCGCCCTCGGTGCCCATCAGGTTTTCGACCGGCACGCGGCAGTCCTCGAAGATCAGCTCGCTCATGCTCGACGCGCGCATGCCCATCTTGCCGATCTTGGGACCGGTCGAGAACCCGGGGAAGCCGCGCTCGACGACGAACGTGGTGAGCCGGTCGGCGAGCTTTGCATAGACGACGAACACGCCGCCCTCGGTACAGTTGGTCATGAACGTCTTGCGACCGTTCAGCACGTAGTGGTCGCCGTCGCGGCGCGCGATGGTCTGCATCCCGAGCACGTCGGTGCCAACCGCGGGCTCGGTCATGCCCATGGCCCCGACCAGCTCTCCGCTCAGCGTGCGCGGGAGATAACGCGCGTGCTGGTCCGCGTTCGACGCGTAGTAGAAGTTGTTGACGAACAGCAGCGCGTGCGCGAGGTAGCCGAGCGTGAAGCCCGGGTCGGCGTACGCGAGCTCCTCGTGGACGATGCACGACGCGGTGGCATCCATGCCGGCGCCACCGGCCTCGTCCGGGATCGTGACGCCGATCAGGCCGAGGCCGCCGAGCTCGCGGAGCAGGCCGGTGTTGAATGTTGCAGACTCGTCGTGCTCCATCGCCTGGGGCTCGACGCGGGTCTGCGCGAACTGCCGCACCATCTGGCGCAACGATCCGTGCTCTTCGCTCGCCATGCGATCGAAAGCCTACCTCAAACGCGCCGATGTACAGTTCGGACGTGCCACGCATCGACCGCTGGACCGCCGGTCAGCCCGCCGTGCTCGTCGCCAATCCGACCGCGCAGAGCGGCAAGGCCGCCGAGTGGATCCGCACCGCGCGGGCGCTACTCGACGAGGCCCAGGTCACGCATACGTTCGTCGCCACCGAGCCAGAAGGCCGCACGATCGACCTCGTGCGCGACGTGATCGACGGTGGTGCGCGGGCCGTGATCGCGATGGGCGGCGACGGAACGTTCGCCGAGGTCGCGAAGGGAATCTTCGCATCCCAGCACCCGCGTCATGTTGTCATGGGGATGTTACCGACCGGGACGGCGAACGATCAGGGCAAGTCGTTCGGCCTCGACTCTGGACCACGGGCGCTCGAGCGCAACGTCGCGGTGATCGCGGCGGGCGAGGTGGTGGGCTGTGATGTCGGCATGCTGCTGGTCGAGCGCGACTTCAAGGAGCTGCATCGCGATCTGTTCTTCGACTCGTTCAGCATCGGGCTCGGCGCCGCGAGCCTCGAGACTCGTAATCGTGACCGCGAACGGGTTGGCCGGATCCCTGGCCTCGGCGCGATCTATCGCGACCAGCTGGTGTACGCGGGCGCGATCCTGCAGCGGTTCGTCGAGAGCTACGTGGTCGACATCAAGTTCGATCTCGACGCGACGATCGACGGCGTCGTGCACGTGTTCGATCACCTGCTCGACGTGATCGTGAAGAACAGACGGTGTTCGGCGGCGAATGGGTGTTCGCGCCGACACCGAATCCGACGACGGCGTGTTCGAGCTGGTGCCGATCACCGGTCGCCGCGATTTCGGGCCAAGCTGCTCGGCGTTGCGGCGCAACGGTCGGCGCGATGACCTCGCGCTCGGGTTCGCGCACGACCGCCGATCCGGGCTCGCGTTCGATCTCGCGTCCGCGCGACGGAACGCCCCGCCGCGCAGTGCGACGGCGAGGAGTCCCGCGGGTGATCACTACCGGATCGAGGTCGCGCCCCGCGCCTGCTGATCGTGCCGCGCGATCACATCGACCCGCAAACGTCGACGCAGCGGTTCATTCCGCGTCAGTAGGCCGCATCCGCTACCCGCGACGTGACGTGCGAGGCGCTCGCGGCATGCTGTGACGATGAGAGCTCTGCTCGCGGTGCTGCTCGGCTGTGGCGGCGGCCAGGCCCGCCCGGCGCCGCCCGTCCCGGTCGCGGATGTCACGCACACGTGTGCCGAGGCGGCGGCGGGCTCGAGCGGGGACCGCGGCCTCCGGGAGCCGGAGGGAGCGTCTCGGCCGATGCGGAGCGCTGCGTTGACGACGGTGGCCGGCGCGCGATCGAATGCTTCGCGAAGATGACCGATGACGATCTGGTGGCGTGCGCCGGCAAGCTCGACACCGGCGATCGCGAGCGGCTGTTCGAGACGCTCGACGGCGGCACCCAGGACGAAGAGGCGCTCGCCGCGATCGTGACCCGGCTCGGGGCGCTCAAGGTCGGGATCGCCGAGTGCGACCGCTTCGTGTCGGCGGTCGCCAGCGCGATGTCGTGTCGCGGGATGACGATCGAGCAGCGGATCGGGCTCGGTAACGAGACGGCTGATTTCTGGTCGTTACCGACCGCCAGGCTGTCGACCGAGGCGCAGCTGCGGATGGCGACGGTGTGCGGCAAATCCCTCGGTGACCTCCAGAAGCGGGCCACCGACGCCGGTTGCATGCCCTGAGGGTTTGGACCATGGTCCTCCCATCAAAAGGAGCTCCTCATGGCTGACGTCTTCATCTTCGATGCACTTCGTACGCCCCGCGGTCGCGGCAAGGCTGGCAAGGGCGGCCTCTCGAACCACCACCCGCAGGAGCTGCTCGCGCAGACCCTGAACGCCATGGCCGAGCGCAAGTCGCTCGACAAGAACCTCGTTGAGGATCTGGCCATTGGCTGCGTCACGCAGGTCAAGGAGCAAGGCGCGTGCATCGCGCGCAACGCCTTGATCGCCGCGGACTGGCCCGAGGACGTCACCGGCTTCACGGTCAACCGGTTCTGCGGCTCGGGCCTCGAGGGCATCAACGGCATCGCCGCGAAGATCGGCGCCGGCTTCATCGACGGCGGCATCGGCGGCGGCGTCGAGTCGATGTCGCGGGTGCCGATGGGCTCGGACGGCGCGATGATCGACGGCCTCAACGAGAAGCTGCGCAAGCGGCTGTTCATGGTGCCGCAGGGCATCTCCGCAGATCTGATCGCGACGCGTGAAGGCTTCACCCGCGAGGACGTCGACAAGTTCGCGCTTGCCAGCCAGCAGAAGGCGGCGCGGGCGATCGAGAGCAAGCGGTTCGCTGGCTCGATGTTCGGCGTCAAGCACGACGACGGCTCGGTCGCGCTCGACCGCGACGAGCACCCGCGGGCCGACACCACGCTCGAGTCGCTTTCCGGCTTGCAGGCGGTGTTCGCCCAGATGGGCGCGTCGCAGATGGGGCCGAACGGCGAGACCGTCGACGAGCTCGCGCTCAAGCGCTACCCCGAGACCAAGAAGATCGAGCACGTGCACACCGCCGGCAACTCGTCCGGAATCGTCGACGGTGCGGCCGTCGTGCTGATGGGGTCGGCCGAGTGGGGCAAGAAGGCGGGCCTTTCGCCGCGCGCGCGGATCCGCGCAATGGCCACCGCCGGCGCGGAGCCGTTGATCATGCTCACGGCGCCAGCGCCGGCTTCGCAGAAGGCGCTCGACAAGGCGGGCATGAAGGTCGGCGACATCGACCTGTGGGAGATCAACGAGGCGTTCGCGGTCGTGCCGCTGCAGACCGCGCGCGCGCTCGGCATTGATCCCGAGCGGATCAACGTCAACGGCGGCGCGATCGCCCTCGGCCACCCGCTCGGCGCGACCGGGGCGATCTTGCTCGGCACCGCGCTCGACGAGCTCGGGCGGACCAACAAGCAGACCGCGCTGATCACGCTGTGCATCGGCGGCGGCATGGGCATCGCGACGATCATCGAGCGGGTCTGAGCCGCTCACGAGGTACCGAGCCGGGTTAGCTTGGCCCGGACGCTCGTGAAGACCCGGATCCTGTTCGCTTGCGCGCTCGTCGGGTGCGCCCCGGCCTCGCCCGAGGCGCCTCCCGATCCAGGCCCGCGCTGGGTGTATCCGCCGGCGCCGCTGACGGGCACGCTCGGCGTGCTGCGGGGACGATTCGGCCGCAGCCAGCCACCGCAGGGTGGTGACGCGCTCGGGATCAGCGGCGAGGACGCGGTCGCGACGGTGCCGCTGCGACGGCCGACGCCGTGGACCGTGCCCGGCGAACCGGCGCGCGCGATCATCGACGGCTACGAGGGTGTGATGCACGCGATCGAGCTCGTCGAGGTCGATGCTGGTCGCGTCGTGTGGCGCGACTCGAGCCACTGCGCGGCGCCGGTGGCCGCGGTGACCGCGGCGTCGATCGTGTGTGCCGATGCGCGTGGCGTCCGCGCGGTCGGCTTCGACGGCACGCCGCGGTGGAAGCGCGCCGAGCCGCTGGCGACGATCACCGGCGAGCGCGTCGTGCTCGTCGGACCGACCGAGGCGATCGCGCCGCGTCCCAGGCCACGCCCGGTGCGACGACCCGCCCGGCGGCCGCACCCGGTGGTCAGCGCCACCCGCGCCGACGACGCGCGCGATCGCGATCGTCGTCGTCGCGACCACGGGGCAGGACACCGCGCGCGTCACGCTGCCACCGGGCTTCTCCGCTGAGCACGTCCTCGCGGCCTGCGAGGGCGAGCTGTTCGCGACCGCCCAGGGCAAGCTTGCACGGATCGTCGGCGACAAGATCGCGTGGGCGGTCCCGGTCGGCGCGGTCGCGGAGCTGCTCGCCTGTGGGAGTAACGCGGTCGTGATCGTCACGCCGGCCGGTAGCGATCGCGCGGTGATCGCGCTCGCGCGCGCGACGGGCGTGCAGACCGGGAGAGTCGACGCCGTCCGCGGGCCCTGGCCGGCGCGGGATGGGTCGGACCGGATCGAGCTCGCGGCCGCGGTCGGAGTCACGAGCTGTCGCGCGACCTGACGTCGGATCAGCCGCTCGAGCTGTTGCCGCTCGGCGAGCTGCTCGCGCAACGCGGGGACCGCAGGCTGGTCCGCGCCACGCCGCTGACCGCCGTCGTCCTCGATCGCGACGGGGTCGCGGCGTACCTCCCCTTCGCGGTGCTCGGCGCGGTGCTCGGCGATCGCACCGTCGTCGCGGGCACCTGGGTCGGTTCGCCGGCCGAGACCGTGCGCCGGTTCTCGCTGCCGGGGCGCACGCGCCGCGTGGTCCGATCCCGGCGCGGCGCGGCGCGATCGCGTTGCCCGCGGAGCTTCGCGATCTGCCGGATCACACGCCGCTCGATCTGCGGACCGCGATCGCGAAGCCCGACACCGGAATGCTGGCGGTCGATGCGATCGAGCTCGATCCCGCCGCGCCGACCCGGCTGTATGCAGTCACGCGTGAACGCCCGGGCGCGCCGGGGGTGGTCGCCGCCGCGGAGCTCGCGAAGCGCAGCTGGCTGTGGCAACGCGGTGATGGCTGCGGCACCGGCACGCCGATCGGCCTCGCGGTCGGCCGCGACGTGATCCTGTGTGCCGCGGGCGGTGCGAGCAGCGCGCTCGAGGGCGCGACGATCACTGCGTCCAGCCCGGACGGTGCCGCCCGCTGGGAGTGGGAGACCGACCAGCTCGACGCGGTCACGGCCGCCGGCGACGTCGTGCTCGGGTTCGCCGCGGATCGCGTGTTCGTGCTCGATGCGAGCACCGGCAAGCTGCGCGGCACACTCGCGAGCGGCGACGGCGCCGCGATGCGCGCGGCCGCGGTCACGCTCGGCGCGGTCACCGTCCTCGTGACCTACGAGCGCGGTCGGCTGGTTGTCCGCTCGCCCCATACCAGCCTGCTCGCGCTGTGGTCGCTCGCAGTCGACGGCGTGGTGGCGGCGATCTCGCCGTCGCTCGGCGGGGTGCTGGTCGAGCTCGACGATGGCGACGCGTTCCGGATCGACCTCGCGACCGGCCAGGCGCTCCCGCTGCCGGGGTTGGGGCTCGCGTGGCACGCGACGGGCGACCTGGTCCCCGAACGCGACGTCCGTCCGCTCGTCGGGCGAGCCGCCGGGATGC
>JBBJLY010000379.1:0-6318 GCA_037720695.1 Kofleriaceae bacterium
GATCGTGGTCGAGGCCGCGCCCAGGTCCCCTGAGTGCGCGGCGGAATCATCGGCAACCACGGTGCAGCTTGTCAAGCTGACGGGGTGAACGTCCGGTACGCGGACGATGTGTCGGGACACGTCGATCGTGCACGAAGTTGCGCAGTCGCGAATTCTGCGCATCGCACATGTGGACACGTGACGGATGCAGACGCGCTCCGACACCAACGGAGATGCTGATCCACACGCGAGGCCAACCCCGGAGTTTCAGTGAGGTCGTTCACTTGACTTGGATTTCCCTCCTCTTATTATCGGGCGCCATGAACCGACGCAACGTCATCCTCTTCGCGCTCGCTATCCTCGTGGTGGGCGGTTGCGCGGGTGATCCCGTCGGTCGCGTGTGCGATCTCGGCAATCAGACCCCGGAGCCGAGCGAAGTCGTCGTCGCGTCGCCCTCGCTCGATTGCGTGACCCGGACCTGCCTCCGCGTTCCACTGAGCCGCGAGCTGCCACCCGGTAGCTCGTACCCGTCGGGAAACAACGGCCTGTGTACGGCCGAGTGCTCGAGCGAAGACGACTGCGAGCGCGTTCCCGAGTCGCCGTGCAAGACCGGTTTCACGTGCGGCGTCGCCGTGACCGTCGGTCCGTTCTGCTGCCGGAACTTCTGCATCTGCAAGGACTACGTCGTCGTGCCCGAGAACGGCGTGCTGCCGACGCCCAAGGCATGCGATGCGGCCAACGCGGACAATGCGTGCTGCAACCTGCCCGGCCGCACCGACGATCCCGGCCGCTACCCGCTCTGCTCGTAGTTATCGATCTGGTTATCGATCTGGTGATCGATCCGGCTCGCTACACCCGGAACGCATCCTTGATCAACACGGCGTGGTCGCCGGTGATCCCGATGACGTCGAACCGCGCCTGGTCGTAGTCCGGCCGGCGCGCCGCGAGATAGCGCTCGGCGCCGCGCGCTACGCGGCGCTGCTTGCCCCGCCCCACCATCTCCACCGCATCCCCGTGCTCCCCATCAGCGCGACTGCGGACCTCGACAAACACGAGCACGTCGCCGTCTCGCGCGATGATATCGAGCTCGCCGAGCTCGGCCGCGAAGTTCCGTTCGATGACCTGGTAGCCCTCGGCGGCGAGGAGATCTGCCGCGATCGTCTCGGCCTTGTTGCCGCGGGCCCGTTTGTGGTTCGGCGCGTCCATCCCGCATTCCTACGACCCCGCCCTGTCATCAGGCGGGATCGACACGGATCCGGACGCACGAACGCGCGAGTCGCAGGACCCGCGCGTCACGTCAGCATCCCTCGCGAGGCGAGCTACTTCTTCTTGGGCTTGCGCGGCTTCTTCGCCGGCTTCTCGGCCTTCACGGGCTCGGCCTCGGCAACGGCCGGCTCGGCGGACGCCGTCGCGGCTGCCGCTTCGGCCGCGGCTGCATTGGCTGCCGCCGCGATCTCGTTGGCACCCTCGCGCTCCTTGATCCGTGCTGCCTTACCAGACAGGTCGCGCAGATAGTAGAGGCGAGACTGGTGGACGCGACCGCGAGCGATCACTTCCACCTTGTCGATGTTGGGCGAGTTGACCGGGAAGATTCGCTCGACGCCGACGCCGTACGAGATCTTGCGGACGGTGAACGTCGACCGCGAGCCCTTCGAGACGCGGCGAATGCACACGCCCTCGAAGGCCTGGAGGCGAGTCTTCTCGCCTTCGCGAATCTTCGCCCACACCTTGATCGAGTCTCCAGCACGGAACTCGGGCAGAGGCGCCTGCCGACGTTGAGACTTTTCGATGGAATCGAGGATTCGTGCAGCGCTCATGGCAATCATCCAGCTCCGGCCCAAACCCGGTAAATGACCGGTTGGACGCAGGGTTCTGCCAGAGAACAGCGTCGGTCGTCAAGTCGTGCGTCCGGGCCTTCGTCCGAACAAACGGTCCATCATGATCGCCCCGGCGCTGCGGACCGAGAGATGGTTCCAGTCGGACTGGCCGACGATCGGCGCAAGCACGCGAGACACCGAGGGAATCAGCGCATCGGCGAGCCCCCACCCGGTACCTAGCAAGATCAGGATAGGCGCGGTGAGCGCGCTCGCCTCGACGACAAAATCGTCCGGGGTGCGGCGAAGCGCGGCCGGAAACGACTCGTCTCGCGCCGAAGTCGCGACCACGAGTGGTGACTCACCGTGCTCCGCGGTCAGGCTCGCGATCACGTCGTCGACCGATGCCGCGGTGCGAACCAGCGCCAGCGCACCGGCCCGACTGCCGGTCGCGGGTGGCTTGCGCGCGGCCTTGCGACGATCCCGGCCCCCGCCGTCCTTGGTCGGCGGCCCGATGTGCGGCATATCCGGCGCGATTTCCGTATCCTCGAGCCACAGGCTCGCGATGTGCTCCGCCTTCTCGCGCTGCGAGGTCACCGGCGTGACGATGTGATACGCGGCGAGCCCGTAGGTCCGCGTCGAGCGCGCCAGATCGTGGATGTCGAAGTTGGTCAGCGAGGTCGTCACGATCTTGCCGGTGCGATCGACGACCGGGTGATGGACGAGCGCGACGTGCGTGCGAGCGGCCAGCGAAGGCGGAAGTAGCGCCGCGTCCCCGGCGGCCGGAACGAAGCGCGACCACAGATCGGGACGCCGCGCGGCCGTGCGTGCGAGCGCTTGCTCGCGACGCCAGCGCGCGATCACGGCATGATTTCCCGACGCCAGCACGGCGGGCACGGCGAGTTCTCCGATCGCGGGCGGCCGCGTGTACTGCGGATACTCGAGCAGGCCCGCGGAGTGCGATTCGTCGTCCGCCGAGGTCGCCTCGCCGAGCACACCGGGCACCAGCCGCGCGACCGCATCGATGATCACGAGTGCGCCGAGCTCGCCGCCCGACAGCACGTAGTCGCCGAGCGACAGCTCCTCGTCGATCCCGAGCTGGACGACGCGATCGTCGATGCCTTCGTAGCGTCCGCACACCAGCACGAGGTGCGGTTGCGACGCGAGCGCGCGAACGCGTGCCTGGGTCAGGGGCGCGCCCGCCGGGGACAGCAAGATCCGGTGCGCCGGCTGATCGGCGCACGCCTGGGAGATCGCCGCGAGCAGCGGCTCCGCCTTCATCACCATGCCCGGCCCACCGCCGTACGGCGTGTCGTCGACGGTGCGATGCTTGTCGTGCGTGAAGTCGCGCGGGTTCACGGTCGCAACCGCGATCACACCCGCCTCGCGCGCGCGGCCGACGACGCCGGCGGTGAGCGCCGGCTCGATCAGCTCGGGGAGGATCGTGACGACGGTGAACTTCATCGATCACCGAGGGTCACAGCTTGTGCTCCGGTAGCCCCTCCGGAGGAGCCACGGTCACGATGCCGGCCTCGAGATCGATGTTCGTGACCAGCTGGTCGACCAGCGGCAGCATGCGCTCGACCGCGCCGTCCACGATCACGAGCCGGTCCTGGAGCGGCGAGGACTCGACCGCGGTGATCGTACCCCACGGCGTGCCGTCGACCTTGACCACCTTGCAGCCGACGAGGTCGGCGAGCAGGACGTCTTCCTCGTCGAGCTCGAGCGCGCTGCGGTCGACCTCGATCTGCTTGCCGCGCAGGGTCTCCGCCTCGTTGCGCGTGGTCATGCCCTCCACGATGACCAGCCAGCCGCGGTCGGTGTCGCGCGCGGAGACGATGCGGCGCGGCTCGCCGTCGATGTAGATCGTCGGCAGGCTGGCCAGCACGGTGGAGTCGGGATCGTGCGTCACGACCACGACCTCGCCGCGGATGCCGTGCGCCCGCGCGATCCCACCGATCTGGAGTCGGGGATCGCCCTTCATCGATGAAAGGTCGGCGTTATTCGAGGATCTCGACCAGCGTGCGCTTGCGCGACCTGGGAGCCACGGTCTGGACCACGGTGCGGATCGCACGCGCGGTCTTGCCGCCGCGACCGATCACCTTGCCGAGATCGGTCTCTGCGACCTCGAGCTCGAACACGTTGGCGGTGCGCTCTTCGACCAGCTCGACGCGGACTTCGTCCGGCTTGTCGACGAGGTTGACCGCCATGTAGCGGATGAGCTCGGCGAGATTGGGCCCGCCGTCGTCGCCCTCACGATCGGCCACGATCAGCCCGGCTTTGCGAGCGTGACCGCGCCGGCCGCGGCGCGTGCCGTGCGGCGGACGATGGATGCAAGGGTGCCGCTGGGCTGCGCACCGACGCTGATCCACTTCTGGTACTTCTCGTTGTCGAGCTTCAGCACCTTGGTGGTTGGATGGTAAGTCCCGAGCAGCTCGATGAACTTGCCGTCACGCGCTTTGCGCTTGTCGGCCGCCACGATGCGGTAGAACGGAGACTTCTTTTTACCCTGACGGGAAAATCTGATCGCGACAGACATGGAGGGGTCCTCTTCGGGAAGCGCGGCAATCTACCCACGTGACTCCCCCCTGTCAACGCCGACCTCGGCACCGTCCGCACAGCGCCGACGGGGGAGGGTCCATGGTATACGACGACATGTTCCGGCGAATGGGCCTCGCTGCGCTCGTGGCGCTGGCCTGCTGTGGCAAGTCCGACGTCAAGAACGGCGGCCTCAAGGGCTCCGCAGAGCCCTCACAGCCCGTCGCCAGACCCACGTTCACGGTGTTCGGCGTCGCCGAGCTGCGGGGCCAGATCGGCCCGTGCGGCTGTACCAGCGACCCGCTGGGCGATCTGTCCCGCACCGCCAAGCTCGTGGTCGACGCGCGCGCGGCCGGGCCTACCTTGTTTGTCGATGCCGGGTCCCTGCTGTACTCGAAATCGCCGATCCCGCCTCACCTCGCAGCCCAGGAGGAGCTCAAGGCGGACCTGCTCGCGCGGACCTACAAGGATCGCCTGCAGGTCGCGGCGATCGGGCTCGGCCCGGCTGACGTTGTCAACGGCCCGGAGCAGCTCCGGCTGCCACGCCAGGCGGCCAACGCGAAGCAAGGTGTGCCACCCGAGGTGATCGCGATCGGCGGGACCCAGGTCGGCGTGTTCGGCGTCGTCGCCCCCGAGGCGATCGCCGGGTTTGGCCTCGCGGAGCCGGTCGCGGCGGCGAAGGCCAGCGTGGCAGATCTTCGCAAGCGCGGCGCGACGCTAGTCATCGGGCTCGTCCAGGCCCCGACCCGCAAGGACGCCGCACGGCTGGTCCGCGAGATCGGCGGCATCGACCTGGCGATCGCGGGCCTCGGCATCAACACGCCGGAGCCCGAGCGGGTCGAGCACGAGGCGCAGAAGATCGACAACGCGTGGCTCGTCGTGCCAGCCAATCGCGGCCAGGTGATCGCGCGCGTCGACGTCACGGTTCGGGGCCCCGGCCCGCTCGTCGATGCCGGTGGTGTCGGCGTCGCGAAGGCCAAGCTCGAGACCATCGACCGCCGGCTCGCCGGGCTCGACGCAGATCTCACCGCATTCGCGAAGGACCCGGCTGCCGACAAGGCGTTCGTCGCGCAGAAGCAGGCCGAGCGCGCCGAGCTCGCGGCCGAGCGCGAGCGACTGAAGACCCAGCCGTTCACGATCCCGGCAACCGGCAACTACTTCACGCTCGAGCTCGTGCGGGTGAGCAAGGGGCTGGCCTGCGACGAGGCGGTCCACTCCGACGTCACCAGGTTCTATCGGCTCGCCGGCGAGGCCAACGTCAAGGCCGCCGCCGGCGTGAAGCCACCGCCGCCGCTCAAGGGCCAGCCCGGCTACGTCGGTGACGATCAATGCGCGGACTGTCACGAGGACGCGGTCGAATTCTGGAAGACCACGCGTCACGCCGGCGCCTGGAAGACGTTGGTCGATCGCGGCCAGCAGTTCGACTTCGACTGCATCGGCTGCCACGTCACCGGGTGGGCCCAGCGCGGTGGTGCGAACCTCGCGTTCAACGAGCCGCTGCGCGATGTCCAGTGCGAGACCTGCCACGGCCCGGCGTCGATTCACCTCGCGAAGCTCGGCGAGGACAGGCCGGTATCGGTCAAGCGAGCGCCGCCCGAAGACCTGTGCGCGACCCAGTGCCACACCAAGGAGCACAGCGATACGTTCGAGTGGAAGGCGTACATGCGCGACGTCACGGGACCGGGTCACGGCGCGGCCCTGCGCAAGAAGCTCGGTCCCGGCCCGACGGGTGGCCAGCTCCGCAAGGCTGCACTCGACAAGGCCGGCCGCACGCTCGGGGCCGGATGCGCGCGCTAGCATTCGCGCTCGTGCTCGCCGCGTGCGGCGGCTCGAGCTCGACCACAGCGCGCAAGCATCCACCCGACAAGCGCGTCGCCGCCTCGACCGGCGAGGTCCAGCGCGGCTACGCCGTGTGGTACGGCGGTGGCCATCACGGTGGGCCGACCGCGTCGGGCGAGCGCTACAACAAGCGTGCAATGACCGCGGC
>JBBJLY010000380.1:0-6311 GCA_037720695.1 Kofleriaceae bacterium
TCTCGAAGCGAAACCCTGGCGCTCTCGAACGGAGCTACGTTCGCAAGTGCCCGCGATCCACTGAGCCTGAGCGCGATGTAGAGCACGACCAGGGCCCACACCAGCCAGCTGAGCGCCCACGTCCACACGGCCCAGCGCTCGGTCGTCCCGAACGTCGCGAACGCCATGTTGTGCGCATCCGAGGCGCCTGCATTTTGCCCGTTGACGACCTGTGACGGGCGCAGCAGCACGCGGATGTCGAGCAGCGCGTCGACGCAGGCCTGCGCGGCGACGAAGTGCGCGACCGCGACGCGCCATCGGCCGGGCAACACGATCGCCGCCACGGCAAACGCTCCCGCGATCGCCGCGATCGACCACGGCCCGAAGCCATCCTCGCCGTAGTCGATCACGAGGAGCGCGGTCAGCCCGAGCAGGACCGTGAGGGCGAGCATCGCGATCCGCGCGGTCCGCGGCGTCGGCGTCACGACGAACAGCAGCGCGCCCCACAGCGCCGTGCCCATGTATCCCGCCCCGGCGATCACCGCCATCGCGATCGGCCCGGGGCGCGTGCTCATGTACGCGAGGCCGCTGGTGTCGCGGTAGACGATGATCCGATCGAATCCCGTCCCGGTGAGGAACATCGCGAGCCCGTGCGAGAGCTCGTGCAGCCACGTCGCGAGCAGCTTGAACGGGTACAGCACCACGCCGCCGAACGGCAGGTTCCACAGCAGGAGCGACGCGAGCAGCGCGACCGCCAGCGTCCGCATCTCGAGGCGATCGGGAGCGCTCACGCGGGCTTGCTCGGCTCCGCGGGGTTCACCGGAGGTTCCTCGACCGGTGCCGATTTGGGATCCGCGGGCGGTGGCGCCGCGGGTTGGGGGTCGAACAGGCCCTCGAACAGCGTCGACGTCCGGTCCCGGAGGACCGTGCCGAGCTTCACTAGATCGCGCGGATCGAGCAGGTTCTTGAGCGCGTCACCCGGCCGCTGCGCGAGCGACCACACCTCCGAAATCCCGAGCGGGGTCGCGCTGCTACACACCATGCCGATCAGCGCCCCGCACAGCATCCCGGCCGGGATGCCGGCGGCGGGCAACGCGACCCACGCCCACGACAACTTGCCCGGGAGGTGCCCGTGCGGGATGGTCGCGATCACGATGAGGCCAGCGCTGGCGATCGCGTGGGCCCGCGCCGCGACAAACATCGCGCGCCGCCGCCCCCCCTGGACCGACGCGTACGCGGCCAGCCTGCCGATCCCACCGGCGGTCAGCAACGCCGCGACCCCCGTGAACAGGGCGGTGAGCCGGATGATCCTCATCAGCCCCGCGTCCGGATCTCCGATCCCAGCCATGGTCAGGAGCCACACCGTAAGGGCCAGGATCGGCACCTCGATCACCGCCCCGGTGAGCAGCCCTTTGAGGAACGCCCATCGTGGCTTCCCGACCGGGATCTGCTTGGAAGATCGGTCGGTTACTGAGCTAGGCCGTGGGTCCGCCATCATCGCGCCAGGCCGTCACAGCATAGGAAGGCCCCAGGCACCTCGACCGTAGCATGGTCCGACGCACACCCTTCCATCTGGGATGTTGTGGTCGTGATGTAGAATCGCTCGAGGACCGAATGGCAAACACTACTCCCCGCGCCTACGCCGCAGCGCACTTCGCGCTCGAGCTCGACGGCAAGAGCGACGTCGGTCTCTTCCGATCGATCGAAGGCGGCAGCCTCAAGGCCGACGTGATGACCTACCAGAACGGTCAGACCTACGACCGCTGGCGGCAGCTCGGCAAGCCAAAGTTCGAGGACTTCAAGCTGCAAGTCGGCATGTCGATGAGCAAGCCGTTCTACGACTGGATCGCCGCGTTCTTTGCGGGTCAAGCCGTCCGCAAGACCGGCGCGATCGTCGCCGCCGACTTCTATTACATGGAGCGCGCTCGCCGCGAGTTCAAGGAGGCGATGATCAAGGAGCTGTCGTTCCCGAAGCTCGACGGCCAGGACAAGGGCGCCGCGTACATGACGATCGGCGTCGCCGTCGAGGAGATGACGTTCAAGCCGGGCACCAACAAGAAGCTGCAGCAGATGACCGGCATGCAGGCGCAGAAGCTGTGGACCGCGTGCAACTTCCGGTTCTCGCTCGACGGCTTCGAGGACGCTTGCAAGAACGTGTCGAAGGTCGACTCGTTCACGGTCAAGCAGACCATCATCGAGCACCACGTCGGCACCCTCCGGGCTCCCATCAAGTGCCCATCGCAGATCGACTTCCCGCAGCTCTCGTTCTACGTGCCCGAGTCCGACGCCGAGAAGTTCCAGACGCACATCACCAATCGCATCGTCAACGGCGTGAAGCCAGGTCTCCTGAACGGCACCATCCAGACCTACGACAACCAGATGAAGCCGCTGTTCACGCTGTCGTTCTACGGCGCGGACATCCTGGCCGTCACGCCCGACAAGCTCGACTCCGCGAGTGAAGAGATCAAGCAGTGCAAGATCGACATCACGACCGAGAGCATGGCGTTCGAGTACGCCGCGATGCAGGTCGAGTAGTCAGCTAGTTTCGCAGCGATTCGCCGCGCAGCGACTGCCAGCGCTCGATCGCCTCACACTTCGCTGCACCCAACAGCTCGGCCACCGCCTCGAGCTCGTCCGGATCGCTCGCGAACGCCGCGATCGGGGTCAGCACGAACGCCAGCACGTCGAGCGCGCTGCGCGGATCCGGCTGATACGTGCTGCTGTACAGCGTTTCGCCCATGACGGTCACACTCGCGCTCGGGGATCACCACGGCAAGTTTTCGGAGGAGATCTCCACTACAGTCCGCGCATGGCTCGCTCCAAGGTCGCGGTCATCCGCGTCCGTCCCGACACCATCCTCTCGGACATCGATCGCCTGCACGATCTGGCCGGTGTCCAGCAAGCGCTCAAACCGGGCGCTCCCACGATCCTCAAGGACAACATCTCGTGGCACTTCCCGTTCCCGGGTGCGAACACCACGCCATGGCAGCTCGAAGGCACGATCCAGGCGCTCCGCGCGCGTGGCTATGACGATCTGGTGTGCGTCCAGAACAAGACCGTGGTCACCGACGCGTTCAAGGGCGAAGACCTGAACGGCTACGTGCCGATCTTTCAGCGCCACGACATCCCGGTCCGCTACAACTTCAAGCCCGAGGACATGACGTGGTCGAACTACCGGCCGCGCGCGAAGATGCGGGTGCTCGACACGATCTTCCCCGAGGGGATCCAGATCCCCGACGCGTTCCACGGCGCCAACATCGTCCACCTGCCGACGACCAAGTGCCACATCTACACCACCACCACCGGCGCGATGAAGAACGCGTTCGGCGGGCTGCTCAATACGCGGCGCCACTACACGCACAGCTGGATCCACGAGACCCTGGTCGACCTGCTCGCGATCCAGAAGGAGATCCACGCCGGCCTGTTCGCGGTGATGGACGGCACGACCGCGGGCGATGGCCCTGGGCCGCGCACGATGCGTCCCGTGATCAAGGACGTGATGCTGGCCTCGGAAGATCAGGTCGCGATCGATGCGGTCGCCGCGTCGATGATGGGCTTCGACCCGATGTCGCTGCCGTACATCAAGCTCGCGGACGAGGACGGGCTCGGCAACGGGCGGCGCGAGAACATCGAGATCGTCGGCGACACCGCGGTCGCCGACGAGCGCTGGGGCTTCTCGGTCGGTGACAACGGTGCCTCGATGGTCGGCGACGTGATGTGGTTCGGGCCACTCAAGCGGTTCCAGAAGCTGTTCTTCCGGACGCCGCTGGTCAACCTGTTCGTGTTTGGCTCCGAGGCCTATCACGACTTCTACCGGTGGCCGATGCGCGACCGGAAGGTGTTCGAGCAGTGGTGCGGCTCGACGCACTGGGGCCGGCTGTTCGAGCGCTATCGCGCCGAGGGCACGCTCGCGGGTGCCAAGCCGGTCGGCGAAGCGGCTCGCGTCTAGCGGCCGTTGACGGTCACGCGCTTGGGATCGATCGGGTACTTCGCGACCACGAACTTCGTGATCGCCGGGGCGCCCGGTCGGGTCTTGCCGGAGCGGGTGACGACGAAGGCCTCGGGCTTGTCGCCCGCCGTGCCGTCGAGGTCCACGATCAGCGGATAGCGCTGCTTGGGATCGAACGACGCGGGCACCGTGATCGCGAGCGTCTGGTTGATGCCGCCCGCGACGAACGAGTCCGGGCGCGTGCGGCTTGGCTCGGGGTGCACTGGCTCGGCCAGCGGGTTGCCGCGACGAAGCTGGCCCAGCGCGCGCGCGAGCTCGCCGAGAAACTGGCCACGCTCGCGCGGTGAGAGCGGGCGAGGGCGGCTGGCGTCCTCGAGCCGCGTGTATAGGTGCTCGACCGCGAGCAGCTTGTTGGCGTGGATGTAGAGCTTGTTGGTGGTCGCGTCGCGCAGCGGCTCCATCGAGAGATCGAAGAAGATGTTGCCGCCGCCGTAGTGGACGTACGCGCCGTAGTGCATCTCCCACGGATGCGCGCAGTGCGCCTGACTGCCCTGAACGAACGCCGGACCCGCCTCGGCGATCCGGCGCAGATCGCGGACCACGCTCGACGGCGGCACGTGCTTGTAGTTCTCGTCGTGCTGGATCGAGACGATCGGCACGTAGCCGCGCCTGCGCAGATCATGGATCTGCCAGCGCATGCGGTCCCAGTCGCAGGCGGCGACGCCGGGCCCGTCATCCCGGATCGTCTTGCGATCCGTCCACGGCTTGTTGCAGCCGACGAACGCGAGCTTGTTCCCCTTGCTCTCGACGAGGCGCGGCTCGGTGGCCTCGATCTGGTTGCGCCCGCCGCCGAACCAGACCCAGCCACGCTTCTCGTACATGTCGATCGTGTACGGGATCCACTGCCGGCCCTGATCCTGGAGGTGGCTACCCGTCAGCTCGATGATGTTGGTCTTCACATCCTCGAGCATCTCGATGTAGTTGTTCTTCGAGCAGAAGCTCATCGTGGTCTTGCTCTCGCCGGCGTTGCACTTCGGCTTGAACGAGACCTCGTTGCTGATGTGGACGTAGTCCGACGCGATGAACCACGGCTTCACGGCCTGCGTCGGATACGTGACGCCCTTGTGGTCCATGCGGATCGCCATGCCGCGCGTCATCGCGGTGGTGCCGCTCATGACGATCGTCGTCACCCGATCGGGATCGATGTTGCGGACCTTGGTCTTTGCAGTGCCGCAGAGCGGCGCGACGAGCGTGGTCGGGGCGGCAGACAGCGGATGCTGTCCGGCGATCGGGATGATCTTCCAGGCCGCGGTCAGCTGATGGGCTGGCACGATCGCCCATGCCTTCGCCGTGACCTCGGGACGGGCATCGGGCGCGAGCTCGCCGAGCTTGCCGGTGAGACTCAGCGCAGCGCGGGTCTCGGCCGAGGCGGCGATCGCGGGCTTGCCGTCGCGCAGGGCACGGGCCAGCTCGGCCTCGGTCAACCCGGCGCTCGGCTCGTACAGCGATCCGATCAGCGCGTAGCGCCACTCGCCGACGCGATCCTTGTCCCCGGTCGCACACAGCCGGAGCCCCGGCGACGTACACGCTTCGGCAGGCACGCCCGCGGCGCAGGTCAGCTTCGCCGGCGGCGCGGGTTTGGGTTTCGCGACCGGTGCGGGATCCGCCGCGGGCGCTCCCGGCCCGGCGACGCCACTGCACGCCAGCCACAGACAGCCCGACACGATGCTGCTCGTCCTCACCGGGCGGCATCATACGCCTGCGCGCATCCCGCCTTGCAAGGTCGCCAGTTCGTTCGCAGGCTACCGACGTGCCCGACGATCGCCCGCGTCCAATCTTGATTGTCGCCGCCGCCATCGGGATCGCGGCGAGCCTGACGGTCTTCCTGCTGAGCTCGTTCGGCGCCGTCGATCTCCAGCGCTCGGGCGTCGTGCGCGACCCCTCGCTCGTCATCCTGTTCCTCGCGCCGTTCGCCATCTGCATGGCGCTCGGTCACATCGTGCAGCGGCTGGTGGGTAAGCGATCAGCCGCTGTCGATGACGGCGCGTAGGCGATCCACGACCTGGCCGTGGAGCCGACTCGCCCACGACTTCGAGATGCCGAGCTCGGCGCCGGCCTCGAGCAGGTTCTTGCCTTCCCAGTAATGCATCTTGATCAGCGCGCGCTCTTTCTCCGGTAGCGCTTCGATCGCCTCGCGCAGCCGCGCGGCGAGCTTGGCCGTGTCGATGCCGATGCCGGGCTCCTCGATGTCCGCCGCGGGCTCGAAGCCTTGCTCGCGCAGGCCCTCGAGCGACGTGATGTACATGGTCCGGATCGCGGACAGCGCTTGCTTGATCTGCGAGAGGGCGTCGGCGCCGGTGGCGGCCCCGATCCCCTTCTGCTG
>JBBJLY010000381.1:0-6309 GCA_037720695.1 Kofleriaceae bacterium
ACCGGGGGCAGTCGTTCGTCGGCCTCGGCGATCATCACGCCGCGGATACGGCGTACGTAACGGAACGAGACGCCCTCCACCACCGCGAACACGCACGGGTCGCCGTCGAACGAGGTCATCAGCAAGACGTTCACCGTGCCGTACTTCCGATCGAAGAAGTACTTCGGCATCAAGTCGCCCGGCTACTTCCTCGACGTCAAGAAGCCGCAGAAGTTTCAGGTCGTCTCGGTCGGTGCAGACGGTAAGCCGCTCGACGGTCCGGCCAAGCTGACAGTCACCCGGCGCGACTGGAACTGCGTGTGGGAGGACTGGGGCTATCGCGGCTCGTATCAGTGCAAGGACAAGCACGACAAGATCCTCGAGCGGTCGGTCCAGCTCGTCGGTGGCAAGCCCGCGGAGATCGAGTTCACGCCGACCACGGGCGGTGACTACTGGGTCGTCGTCGAGGGCGAGCAGGACAAGCAGGAAGCGGCGGCGGCGGCGGCCCAGGTCTACGTGTGGGGTGACGGTGGTGGATCGTGGCGGAGCGACGACACGCTGACGTTCGACCTCGTCGCCGACAAGAAAGAATACAAGGCCGGCGACACGGCGACCCTGATCATGAAGACCGATCTCGCCGAGGCCACCGGCCTCGTCACGATCGAGCGCGATGGTGTGATCGAGAAGCGGCTCGTCCAGGTCACGCCGACGCAGAAGCACGTCTCGATCCCGATCACCGCGGACCACGCCCCGAACGTCTACGTCTCCGTCGCGCTCGTCCAGGGGCGCAAGGGGGACGGCCCGCGCGGCAAGCCGCGGATGCGGATGGGCCTCGTGAACCTCCCGGTGCGCCCCGAGGACAACAAGCTGGTCGTCACGGTCGAGACCGACCGCAAGGACTACCGCCCGGGCGCGCCGGTCACCGCGACCGTCAAGGTCGTCGACGCGAACGGAAAGCCGGTGTCCGCCGAGGTGTCGATCACTGCGGCCGACGAGGGCGTGCTGTCGCTGATCGGCTACGAGACACCGAATCCGGTGCCGACGTTCTACGCGCCGTGGGCGATCGGCGTCACCACAGCGACCCAGCTCGAGTACATCCGCGACATCCCCGCACCGAACCTCGAGCGACCCGCGACCGGCGGTGACGCCGCCGGGACCCTGCGCTCGCGCTTCGTGTCGACGGCCGTGTGGACGCCCGGTGCGGTCACCAACGCCGCCGGCCTCGCGACCGTCAAGTTCACGGCCCCCGACAACCTGACCGCGTTTCGCATCATGGCTGTGGCCGCCGATCAGGGCACGCGGTTTGGCTCGGCCGACAAGCGGTTCACGGTGTCGAAGCCGCTGCAGCTCCACCAGGTGCTGCCGCGATTCCTGTCGCTCGGCGATCAACTGAAGGGCGGTGTCGTCGTCCACAACGAGACCGGTGCGCCCGGCTCGGCGACCGTCAAGCTCGTGACCGACGCACGCATCAAGGCCGGCACCACCGAGCAGACCGTCGCGCTGGCCAAGGGCGCGCGGGTCCCGGTGCTGTTCGACCTGACGGCGATCGAGCTCGGCGAGTCCTCGCTCGCATTCTCGGTGACGATGAACGGCGAACGAGATGCGGTGATGCTGACCCTGCCGATCGGGCACCCATCCCCCGAGGTCACCCAGCACGTCGCGCACGCGGCCTCGAAGACCGCCGCGAAGATTCCCCTCGTGCTGCCGCCGGATGCGATCGCGTCGTCAGCGCAGCTCGTGATCTCGGTCGACCCCGATGGCCTGGCGGGCATCGAGGACGGGTTGCGCGATCTGATCCACTACCCGTATGGCTGCCTCGAGCAGACGACCTCGAAGATGATCCCGATGATCGCCGTGCGCGACCTCGCGGACTCGCTCTCGATCGGCGGCCTTACTGGCGACAAGCTTCAGGGCTTCGTCATGGCCGGGATCGCGAAGATCGGCCGCCACCAGACCGCGTACGGCGGGTTCTCGCTGTGGCCGGGCGGCGAGCCCGAGGCCTACTACACCGCCTACGCCCTGTGGGGACTCCACCTCGCGAAGCAGGGCGGCTATCGCGTCGATCAGGACCGGATCAACGAGGGGCTGCAGTACCTGCGCGCCGACGGCAAGACCCCCGATACCGCACGGCCGTACTACGACGAGGCGGGCAACCTCGGCTCGCAGGCGTTCGCGCTCTACGTGCGAGCGCTCTACAAGGACAAGGATGCGACCGCCGCGGCGACCACGCTGACTGCTCATCCGAAACTGCCGGTGTTCGGCAAGGCATTCCTCGCGCGCGCGCTCGCGGCGCGCCTCGGGGCAAAGGATCCCGCGGTCAAGCGGCAGGTCGCCGAGCTCGGCGAGATCGCGACCGCCGCGATGACGGCCGGGACCCTGATCGTCGAGCCCGCCGACAAGGACCTGGACTGGTACATGTCGAGCTCGCTGCGCACCACGGCGATCGTGCTGGCCGCGCTCGTCGAGCTCGAGCCCAAGCATCCGGCGGTCAAGCCGCTCGTCCACGCGATCATGAAGCAGCGGCGGATCGGCCAGGACCTCGACACGCAGGAGAATCTATATTCGCTGCTCGCGCTCGCGAGTTACGCGAAGACGATCTCGTCCCAGCCGCCGACGGTCGCGCTCTCGCTCGGTGGCACGCCGCTGTGGTCGGGCACCCTCGCCGGCAAGCAGCGCATCCGTGTGGTGACCGCGCCGCTCCCCGCCACGGGAGAGCTGTCGATCGCACCGCGCGGCGAGGTCCACTACAACGTCGTTCTGCGCTATCGCAGGAAGCCGGAGACCCTCACCGGTGCGTCGAACGGGCTCGCGATCAAGCGCGAGTACCTGGACGAATTCGGGCTGCCCAAGACGACGTTCACGGTCGGCGACGTCGTGGTCGTCAAGCTCACCACCCAGCTGAAGTCGGATGCCAATCACCTGATGATCTCCGACGCCTTGCCGGCCGGGTTCGAAGCGTTGAACGCCCGGCTCGCGACGGTCGGGCCCTCGGCCGTCCGTCAGACCCAGAGCTGGGGTACCTATCGCGAGCTGCGTGACGATCGGGTCGACTTCGCGTCCGAGTACAACTCGCAGGGCGAGCACGTCTACGAGTACACGATGCGCGCGATCGCGGTCGGCACGTTCGCGCGGCCGCCGGCGGTCGGCGAGCTGATGTACGAGCCCGGCACCAACGCGCAGACCGCGCTCGACCTGCTCGAGGTCAAGGCGAAGTAGGTGCGGTCCGTGCTGCAGCGGATCGCGCACGTGGTGATGCATCGCCGGCTGCGCTGGCCGCGGCGCGTGGTCGTGACCTTGCTCGGCGTGTGGGCGGCGCTGTCGCTCGCGTGGTGGATCGCCGTGATCGCCGTCGACTTCCCGGCGCACCTGCTCGACAAGACCTCGGCGACGTCACTCGCGGTCGTCGATGCGAACGTGATGCTGCGGCAGGAGGCGACGAGCGCCGGCTTGCGCGAGCGCTGGATCCCGCTGGCCAAGATCTCACCACACCTGATCGCCGCCACGCTCGCCTCGGAGGACCACGAGTTCCACGACCACGCGGGCGTCGACTGGGCCGCGATGGCCCGCGCCGCGTGGCTCAACGTGCGAGGTGGCGGTGTCGAGTTCGGCGGCTCGACGATCACGATGCAGCTCGTGCGGCTGACCGCGAAGCCATCGCGCAGCTGGACCGGCAAGCTCCGCCAGATGGTGCTCGCGGCGCGGCTCGAGCGCGCACGATCGAAGCACGAGATCCTCGAGCACTACCTGAACCGGGTCTACTACGGCAATGGCGCGTGGGGCGCCGAGCAGGCCGCGCCTCTTCGACAAGCCGCGAGCGAGCTGTCCGTCGGCGAGGCGGCGCTGCTCGCCGTGATCCCGCGCGGGCCGAGCTCTACGATCCGTTCGACTGGCCGCGGGCCAGCGCCGGCGCAGCCACATCTTGCGCTGATGCAGAAGCGGTGACCTCACCGACGATGACCGTACGCTCGCCGAGCGCATCCCGATCGATCTCGACAAGACGCGGCCGAGCTTCCGGGCGCCGCACTTCGTCGAGCTGGTCAAGCAGCGACTCCCTGCGGCCTATCGCGTGGGCGCCACGATCCAGACCACGCTCGACTGGTCGCTCCAGCATCACCTCGAGGTCGCGCTCGGCAACCACCTCGCGAAGCTCGCGCCGCGCAACGTTGGCCAGGCGGCCCTCGTCGTGCTGCGCAACCGCGACGGCGCGATCCTCGCGCTGGTCGGCTCGCGGGACTACACCGACGATGCGAGTCGCGGCGCGTTCAACGGTGCGACGGCGCGGCTGCGTCCGGGCTCGACGCTGAAGCCGTTCGTCTATGCGACCGCGATCGAGCAAGGCGAGACGCCGGCCTCGATCGCCGAGGACGTCGTGCTGCCGGAGGACGCGTACCAGTTCTACTCGAAGGACGTCCGCAGCCACGGGTTTGCGCGGTATCGCGAGTCGCTCGCCGGCTCGTACAACCTGTCGGCCGTCCACACGCTCCAGCGCGCCGGGCTTCCTGCCGTGCTGCACAAGCTGCGAGCGGCCGGCCTCGGCACGCTCGATCGTCCCGATGCAGAGTACGACTGGGGCCTCGCGATCGGCCACGCCGAGACGCGGTTGATCGATCTCGTGGCGGCGTTCTCGACGTTCGGCCGCGGCGGCCGGCCGATCGTCCCGCGCGCGGTCGAGCTCGCCGGCTCGGTCGACGGTCATACGTGGACGGAGCCGACGACGGTCCGCGATCCCGTGTTCTCCGAGGAGGTGTCGTACTTGATCTTCGACATCCTGCGCGATCCGGACGCGCGTAAGCCGATGTTCGGCGATCGCGTGCCAATGAACCTCCCGTTCCCGGTCGCGCTCAAGACCGGCACCACGAAGGCCTATACCGATCTGTGGGCGATCGGGACGACGCGCGAGTACACGGTCGGTGTGTGGGCCGGAAACTTCGACGGCGCGCCGACCTATCAGGTGATGTCGAGCGAAGGCGCGACCCCGCTCGTGCGCGCCGCGTACACCGCGATCGCCGCGCGCTACGGAGCGCCGACCGCGCCGCCCCGGCCGGCAACCATCGTGTCGGCGGCGATCTGCCCGCTGTCGGGCAAGCGACCCGGCCCGTACTGCGAGCACGGCAAGCACGAGCTGTTCATCACCGGTCACGCCCCGACCGAGACCTGCGACTGGCATCGCCTGGTGTGTGGCGAGCCGGCGGTGGTCTATCCGGCGTCGGTGCGCGCGTGGGCGCGACTCTACCATCGCTCGCCGCCACCGCGTTGCGATCCAGGCGAGCCCACGGGTGAGCTGCACATCACTTATCCGACCGAGGGCGCGCGCTTCGTGCTGGAACCGCATCGGCCGCCGGGGTCACAGCGTCCACCACTCGCGGCGCTCCCGGCGAGCGACCTCGTGTGGACGATCGATGGCGAACCCGCCGACGCGTGGATCCCGACGCCGGGAACGCACCGTGTCGCGGTGACGCGCGGCGCCAATCGCGACAAGATCACGATCGTGTACGAATAGCCTCCACCGCGGCAAACTTGCGGTAAGACGGTCCCGCCGCAATGAGTACCAGCGTCGCCGTTATCGGCCCCAAACCTTCAAAACCTGGCCAGCTTCCGGCCGAGCGAGCCCTCCAGGTGTACGACCTGATGCTCCGCTCGCGCGTCCTCGAGGAGCGCCTCATCACGATGTACAAGATGGGGGACGGCTACTTCTGGATCGGGGGTCCCGGTGAAGAGGCGTTCAACGTCCCGCTCGGCCTGCTGGTCAACCAGGGACAGGGCGTCGACCACGACTACCTGCATCTCCACTACCGGGCCAGCGGCACGCTGCTCGCGATGGGCGCCGATCCGGTGGACTCGCTTCGCCAGATGAAGAACACCGCGACCGACCCGTACTCGCGCGGTCGCAACTTCGCGGGGCACTACTCGGTCAGAAAATGGAACGTCGCGCCGGTCAGCTCGCCGATCGAGGTCCAGTTCTCGATCGCGATCGGCACCGCGCGTGCGCAGCGTGCCGGCACCGGGGCCAAGGGCATCACGATCGTCCAGGGCGGCGATGCCGGGACGGCCGAAGGCGACTTCGCGACCGCGCTCATCTGGAGCTCGCGCAAGGGCAACGAGCTCCCGCTGCTGATGATCGTGTCCAACAACCGCTACGGCATCTCCACGCCGTTCGCCGGCCAGCATGGCTACGATCAGATCGCGGAGCGCGGCAAGGCCTTCAACATGCCCACCGTGATCGTCGACGGCAACGATCCGGAGGCCAGCTACGAAGCGCTCCAGACCGCGCTCGAGTACGTGCGCCGCGAGCGCAAGCCGTACCTGATCGAAGCGATGGTCTCGCGCCTG
>JBBJLY010000157.1:0-20086 GCA_037720695.1 Kofleriaceae bacterium
ATCCCGCGCGAGGTACTTCAGCGTGTCGTGCATCCAGCCCATGTCCCACTTGAAGTCGAACCCGAGGCCTTGGTGCTCGACGCGCCCCGTGACATGCGGCCACGCAGTCGACTCCTCGGCGATCGTGATCGTTCCAGGCGCCTCGCGGTGGATCGCCTGGTTCAGCCGGCGCATCAGCTCGACGGCCTCGAGGTACTGGTTCCCGCCGTGCTCGTTCGGGATCCACTCTCCGGCCTTGCGACCGTAGTCGCGGTAGATCATGGAGGCGACGCCATCGACGCGCAGCCCGTCGACGTGGAATCGATCGAGCCAGTACAGCGCACTCGAGATCAGGAAGCTGCGCACTTCCTGGCGCCCGAAATCGAAGATCGCGGTGTCCCACTCGGGGTGAAAACCGAGCCGCCGATCGGCGTGCTCGTAAAGCGGGGTCCCGTCGAAGAATCCGAGCCCGTGCTCGTCCGTCGGGAAGTGCGCGGGGACCCAGTCAAGGATGACGGCGATGCCGGCCTGGTGAAACGCGTCGACCAGGGCCATCAGCTCCTCGGGATAGCCGTAGCGCGCGGTCGCCGCGAAGTAGCCGGTGGTCTCGTAGCCCCACGACCCATAGAACGGGTGCTCGGTCAGCGGCATGAGCTCGACGTGCGTGAATCCGAGGCGCTGGACGTGCTCGATCAGCTCCGGTGCGATCTCGCGATACGATAATGACCGATCGCCATCCTCGACGACGCGCCGCCACGAGCCCAGGTGGACCTCGTAGATCGAGACCGGTGCAGATCGACCGCTCGCGCTGGCGCGGTTCGCCATCCACGTCGCGTCGCCCCACGCGTGGGGCGCGTCCCACACGACCGACGCGGTGCCCGGCGGTGCCTCCTGACGAATCGCGAACGGATCCGCCTTCGCGACGCAGTAGTCATTCACCCGCGAGGTGATCTGGTACTTGTACATCGCGCCGCGCTCCACGCCGGCGACGACGCCCTGCCACACGCCGGTGGCTCCGATCGGTGCGAGCGGCGCAGCGCCTGGCTTCCATTCGTTCCAGTCGCCGATCACGCTGACCGTGGCGGCGTTGGGTGCCCACACGGTGAACCGCGTGCCGCCGGTCACCAGGTGCGAGCCCAACTTCTCGTACAGCCGCGTGTGCTGGCCCTCGCGCATCAGGTGCGCGTCGATGTCCCCGAAGCCCTCTGTCATCGCCGGCCCTCGAGCAGCGCCTGCAACCCGCGCAGCGGGATCTCGAGCCAGTCGGGGCGGTTGTTGAGCTCGTAGCCGATCTCGTAGATGCACTTCTCGAGCAGGAAGAACTCGAGCAGCAGGCCGAGGTCCGCCTCGGTGCGTGGGATGAACCGCGCGTCGCTGGACTGCGCGCGCTCGAGATAGCTCCCGACGAATGCCTCGGACACCCATTCCGACCACGCGCGTGCCCATGGCTCGAGCCGCGAGAGGTCCTCGATCCGATGGCGACCATCGCGCATCGCGGCGGCGCTCGCGTAGGCCAGCGAGCGCAGCATGCCCGCGACATCGCGCAGCGGATTGCGCTTGAACCGGCGGTGCGAGCGGGGCCGGCCGGGCTCGCCCTCGAAGTCGATGATCACGAAGTCCTCACCGGTCCACAGCACCTGCGCCAGGTGGTAGTCGCCGTGGATCCGGATCCGCTGGGCGTCGATCCGGCGCTTCGTGATCCGCGCGAGCGCGAGATCGAGCTCGTGCTCGCGCGCGAGCAGGCTCTCGGCCAGCGCGCGGACCTCGGGCGTCAGCACCCCGAGTCGACTGCGGAGCAGGTCGAACGTGCGCGACAGGTGCGCACTCGCCGAACCGTAGATCGACTGCTGGTGCATGATGTCGTACGGCTCTGGCGCGAACAGCGGGTCCTTCCGATCGCTCGCGAGGATCAGGTGAAGCTCCGCCGTGCGCGTGCCGAGGAGGCGCGCGAGATCCATGTACGAACCGACCCAGTCGTGGATCTGCGGGCTCGGCCGCGTATGCGCGCGCTCGAGGAGCGATGCCGAGACCACGGCGGGCGCGTCGCCGCTGCGGTGCTCGTCGGCGAGCAGCTGATCGAAGTAGCGATCGAGCGCACCCAGCGTGAGCTGCCAGGCATCGCCCTGGTTCGGGATGAGCTCGAACAGCGTCCCGAGCGTGGCCGACTCGCCCCCTTGTGCCGGCTGGTACTCGAGTGCGCCCGCGAGCCGGGCCACGTTATGATGATCGGGCGCAGTCCTCGCGAAGAACCTCGCGAGCTCGTACTCGGAGCTCGGGCCTTCTTCGATCGAGCGGAACAGCTTGAGCAGGAACCGATCGCCGTAGGCCACGCCGCTGTTGCTCTGATCGGCGGTGGTGGCACGCGGCGCCAGGCTGACGTCAGGTGGCAACGTCTGCAGCGCGCCGAACGCGTCACCAACCAGCGCGCCACGCTGGCCGGTCGCGCCGGATTTCTCGATCATCGATTTCATCAGCGCGGCATTGAAACCGTCGGCGCATAGCGCGTCGTACAGCACACCGGTGACCACGCCGCGCTCTGGCACGTCGTTGACGGTGACCGTCGCGATCACGAGCTGCGGCGTGCGCATCGACTCGCTGGGCTCGCTGTCCTCGGCGAATGCGACCGGCACCACGTAGGTCTCCGCCGGACCCTGGTCGTACTCGATCGCGAGCAGCACGATCGCGAACCGGGGATCGTTGTCGAACACGAGGACGTCCGAGATCGAACCCTGCTTGCGGGTGCGGGCCTTGCCCCGGAACCACCGGCGCTGGACCACGTAAGGCACGAGCGCGCGCGCGAGCTGGGTGCGCACCTTGGGGTGGAGGAGCCCGGTCCATGCACCGCGGGTGACCAGGGCCGCATGTTCGACATCGGCGGCCTCCGGACGTTCGAGGGCGAGCCAGTAGAAGTCGTGGGGCCCGAGCGAGACGAAGTAGGGCACGTCGGTGATCGCGGGGAACCGCATGCGGCCGAACAACTCCGTCGGGATCATGTCCTTGAATCGATCGAGGTTGAGCCGCGCGCACTGCACGAACCGCGACAGGTTCGCGATCACGAGCACGGCCTCGCCCTCGTACTCGCGGACGAACGCGAGCACGCGCGGGTTGTCGCCCGACATGAACTCGATCGTGCCGCGGCCGAACAGCCGGTGCTCCTTGCGCTTCGCGATCAATCGCTTCATCCACCACAGCAGCGACGACGGATTGGCCTGTTGCGCCTCGACGTTGATCGCCTCGTAGTGGAACTCGGGATCGATGATGGTGGGCAGGTACAGCTTCTGCGGGTTGGCGCGAGAGAACCCGCCGTTGCGGTCGGACGACCACTGCATCGGCGTGCGCACGCCATCGCGGTCACCGAGATAGATGTTGTCGCCCATCCCGATCTCGTCGCCGTAATAGAACACCGGCGTGCCGGGCAGCGAGAGCAGCAGCGCGTTCATCAGCTCAACCTTGCGACGCACGCGAAGCAGCGGCGATAGCCGGCGCCGGATGCCGAGGTTGATCCGCGCCGTGCGCTCGGAGGCATACGCGCGATACATCGTGTCGCGATCCTCGTCGGTCACCATCTCCAGGGTGAGCTCGTCGTGGTTGCGGAGGAACGTCGCCCACTGGCACGACTCCGGAACCTTCGGCGTGCGCTTCAGGATGTTGACGATCGGAAAGCTGTCCTCGAGCTCGATCGCCATGAACATCCGCGGCATCAGCGGGAAGTGAAAGTTCATGTGGCATTCGTCGCCGTCGCCGAAGTAGGCGGCAGCGTCGCTTGGCCACTGGTTTGCCTCGGCGAGCAGCATCCGGTTCTTGAACTTGCCGTCGATGTGCGCGCGCAGCTGCTTCAGGAAGTCGTGGGTCTCGGGCAGGTTCTCGCAGCTCGTGCCCTCGCGCTCGAACAGGTACGGCACCGCATCGAGCCGGACCCCGTCGACCCCCATCTCGAACCAGAAGTCGATCACCTCGAACAGCGCGGCATGCACCGCGGGGTTATCGAAGTTGAGATCCGGCTGGTGCGAGTAGAATCGATGCCAATAGTAGGCCTTGGCCACCGGGTCCCACGCCCAGTTCGAGGTCTCGTAGTCCTTGAAGATGATGCGCGTGTCCTCGTAGCGCGCCGGCGTATCGCTCCACACGTAGAACTCGCGCTCGGGGCTGCCCGCCGGCGCATGGCGCGCGCGCTGGAACCACGGATGCTCCGACGACGTGTGGTTCAGCACCAGCTCGGTGATCACGCGGATGCCGCGCCTGTGCGCCTCGCGTAGCAGGCGAGCGACGTCGTGCCGAGTCCCGTAGCTCTCGTGCACGCTGGTGTAGTCGGCGATGTCGTATCCGCCGTCGCGCAGCGGCGAGGGATAGAACGGTAACAGCCAGATCGCGGTGATCCCGAGGTCGACCAGGTAATCGAGCTTCTCGATCAGTCCCGCGATGTCACCCACCCCGTCGCCGTTCGAATCCTGGAACGCCCGGATATGGATCTCGTAGATCAGCGCGTCCTTGTACCAGAGGGGATCGTCGACGAGCTCGGTGTACTGGCTGGTTGGGCTCATGGGAAACGCCATCTGCTATATCGCGAGCGCGGTGCGGAGTTGCGTCTGCTAGGCTGCGATCACGCGCGTCGGCGATGGGCCCCCGCGCACATGTGTCACGGTCGCGCAACGCTCGTCGCGAGGCATATCCGTTGCACACGAAAGGACGCATGGCCGGTCTCGCAGACTCCCCGCTCCCGCAGACGCGCGACATCATCTGTATTGGCTGCTCCGCTGGTGGTGTGGAGGCCTTGCCGCGGATCATCCAGCAGTTGCCGAAGGACCTGCCGGCGTCGGTGTTCATCGTCCAGCACATGGCGGCGACCGAGACGCCGTATCTCGTCGAGATTTTGCAGCGTAACACCCGGCTCCCGATCCAGTGGGCGGAGCAGGGGATGCGCAGCGAGCGCGGACAGATCTACGTCGCGCCGCCAGACGTCCACCTGGTGTTCGCGGACGAGCACCTGGTGCTGACCCGCACGGCACGTGAAAATCATTCGCGCCCGTCGATCGACAAGCTGTTTCGATCCGCAGCCGCGGTGCATGCCTCGCGCGTCATCGGCGTGCTGCTCACCGGCATGCTGGACGATGGCGTCGCGGGGCTGCGGGCAATTCGCGACGCGGGCGGTGCCGTGGTGGTGCAGGATCCAAACGACGCCGCGTTTCCCGATCTCCCGGCGCGCGCCCTGCTCGCACTGGAGCCCGATCGCACCTTGCCGATCGACGCGATCGGTGGCGCCTTGCTCGCGCTGACCGCCGAGCGGCCACAGCCGGTGACAGTGCCCGTCGTTGTCCTGGTCGAGGCCGCGATCGACCAGACCGGCCCAATCCTGCCCGAGCGGATGCACGAGCTCGGTGCGCAGACCACGATCAGCTGCCCCGACTGCGGTGGCCCGATGTGGCAGATGGGCGACGAACGGATCCGGCGGTATCGCTGCTACAACGGCCACGCGATGACCGCGGCAGACATGCTGGCCGCCAGCAACACGCAGGTCGAGGCCGCGCTGTGGAGTGCCGTTCGCGCGCTGAACGATCGCGCCGGCACGCTCGAGACGCTGGCCTCGGACGCGGAGCGGATCGGGAATGTACAGAGTGGCTCCAGCTACGCGTCGCGCGCGCGTGATGCGCGCCGCGAGGCCGAGCTGGCCCGCGAGTTCATGCTGTCGCTGGGTCGCCCGCGCTGAGCACGAGTTCCGCGCGGCGCAGGATGTCGCGCAGCTTCGCCGCGCTGGCCGGCTTCAGCACGTGGTGATCGAAGCCCGCTGCCAGCGCACGTGAGCGATCCTCGGGTTGTCCCCATCCGGTCAGTGCCGCGAGGAACAGCTTGCGATTGCCCGCCGCGCTGCGCAGCGCACGCGCGACGTCGAACCCGCTGATATCGGGCAGGCCGATATCGAGGATCACGAGGTCGGGCTGGAACGAGCCGCCGAGCTCGAGCGCTTGCTTGCCGGTCCGTGCGGAGGTCGTGACATGACCGAGCAGCTCGAGCAGGGTGCACGTGATCTGGGCGGACGATGGATAGTCATCGACCACGAGGATGCGGTACGCAGTCATGCGCGCGAGCTCGGGACGTCACCTGGACTCAGCGCGTTCGCAGCTCGCTCGAGGATGTCGCGCAGCTTGGGTGCGGTGGCCGGCTTCAGCACGTGCACATCGAAACCCGCGGCATACGCTCGCGCGCGGTCATCCGGCTGGCCCCAGCCGGTGATCGCCGCGAGGTACAGAGGCCGCCCGGCGTAGCGTCGGCGCAGCTCACGCGCGACCTCGTAGCCGCTGACATCCGGCAGGCCGATATCGAGGATCGCGATGTCGGGCTCGAACGCGAGGGCGACTGCGAGCCCTGCGGTGCCGCTGGTGGCGTAGCGGGCCTGATGGCCGTAGAGCTCAGGAGTGCGCACGCGATCTCGGCCGAGTCTGGTTGGTCGTCGACCACCAGGACTCGATATCGCGTTTCATTGTTCACGATGCCTCCTTGACGAGCGGGAGTTCGAACATCAGCTCGCTTCCTTGACCTGGGCCAGCGCTCGACGCGGACACGGTGCCATCGTGGAGCTCGACCAGCTTGCGTACGAGATTCAACCTGAACCCGAGGCCGCCAGCAGAGCGCCCCAGGGAATCCCGGGACTGCACGAACAGGTCGAAGATCGACCTCAAAACCTCGGCCTCGATCCCGACCCCATTGTCGCGGACGCGGACCGCCAGCAGTCCGCGCGCGCGGTCGGCCTCGACCTCGAGCGTGATCTGGCCGTGTTCTGGCGTGTACTTGATCGCGTTGCCGAGCAGGTTCGAGAGGACCTGCACGAGGCGCGATTGATCGCCGAAGATCCAGCACTGGTGGCGGGGGAGGGTGACATGGAGCTCGTGACCGTGCGCCTTGATCTCCGGCTGCATCGCCGCGAGTGCCGCCTCGACGATCACGACCGGATCGATCACCGTGCGGTCGAGCGCGAGCTTGCCCTGGGTGATCCGCGACAGATCGAGCAGGTCATCGACCAGCTGGGTCAGCTGGTCTGCCTGCCGTTCGATGATCTCCCGGCTCTTGCGCTGGAGTGCGGGGTTGTTCTCCGACAGCTTGGCCACCTCGAGCGCGACCTTCAGCGGCGTCAACGGATTGCGCAGCTCGTGCGACAGGGTCGCGAGGAACTCGTCCTTGCGGCGATCCGCATCGAGCAGCGTGGTCTCCGCAAGCTTGCTCGGCGTGATGTCGAACCCGACCGCCGTGGTCCCGCTCTCGCTGCGCGCGATCCAGAAGTCGTAGGTCTGGCGCTTGCCCTCGATGATGAGGTCGAGCTCCGGGCGCGCGGCGGTGCCGGTTCGCTGCACCTGACTGATGATCGAGCTGAAGCGCTCGGCGTGATCCGGGGCGAACAGCGACATGACCTGGGCCGTCTCGGTCCCGAGCTCGACACCGCGCGCGTAGCTCCACACAGGCGCACCGGTCTCGTCCAGCATGACGATCGCCATGGGCGCGCCACGCAGCGCGAGCTGCAGCCGCTCCGACGTGACGTGGAGCGCCTCTTCCGAACGCTCGCGTGCTGCGACGGCATCCTTCAGCTCCGTGATGTCCGCGAACGTCATCACGACCCCGCCAATTCGATCATCGAGCGAGCGGTACGGCACCAGGCGGGCAAGGTAGCGGCGGCCGTCGCTGCGGGTGACCTCGCGCGTGATCGGGCGCAGCTGCGCGAGCACGGCATCCGCGAGCTCGGGCAGGTCCTGGCAATCGAGGCGGTGCGTGACGTGCGCGAGCGGACGCCCGATGTCGGTCGGAATCAGGTTGTAGAGATCTCTCGCGCGCGGCGTGTACCGCTTCACCGCGAGGCCGCGATCGAGGAACAGGACTGCGATGTCCGTCGACGTCATCAGGTTCTGCAGGTCGCTGTTGGTGTGGCTGACCTCGTCGACCTTGGACTTGAGCTCGTGGTTGACGGTGGTCAGCTCTTCGTTGACCGACTGCAGCTCTTCCTTGCTGGTCTCGAGCTCTTCGCTCGCCGAGCGCAGCTCCTCGTTGATCGCCTGGAGCTCCTCGTTGGAGGCCTTGACCTCCTCGAGCGAGGTCTCGTACTGCTCGATCGTGGTGCGCAGCTGGTCCCGGGTGCGATGGAGCTCGTCTTCGAGCTGGCGCACCACGGGCTCCATCGACGTGTCGGTCGTCTGGATCACGCGCGCTTGTTCGGGCGCGACGTCCTCGAACATGATGAGGATGCTGCGGCCCGCGGCCTCGGTGTCGAGTGCGTGCACGCGGAGCTCGATCACCCGAGCCTCCCCGCGGTCGTCGAACCGCACCGTGCGGATCTCGGTGCCGGTCGTGGCCTGGCGTGCCGCATAGATCGCCGCGCGCAGCTCGGTCCGGAGCTGGGGTTGCACGACCTGAAACAACTGGCGGCTGGGTTCGCCGCCCGCGTGCTGCAGGTACCTGCCGGCATGCTCGCTCAGGTGCACGACCTCGAGGTCGGCGTTGACCAGCACGCTGGGCGGTGCGTAGTGCTCGACCAGACGGTGATGCAGCTCGCCAAACGTTCGCGCGGTGTCGATCGGTGGGGATGCGGTCGGCGGCAACGGCGGCGGGGTCCACCTGCGATGGGTGGCCAGGACCTCGACGCCCAGGCTGCCCGACGGGATCGAACGCCGCTGATAGATCTGATGCTTGCCCGCGAGCGATGCGAACTGATTGCTCGTGGTCTCGGCGGCTTCCGACGAGCCGAGGAACAGGAACCCCTCGGGGCGGAGCCCGAAGTGAAACATGTTGAGCACGCGGTCCTGCGCCTCGCGGTTGAGGTAGATCAGCACATTGCGGCAGGTCACGAGGTCGATCCGCGAGAACGGCGGATCGCGCAGCAAGTTGTGAGGCGAGAACAACACGCGCTCGCGGAGCTCCTTTCTGATCCGGTAGTGCCCGGGCTCGCGGGTGAAGAATCGGCTCAGCCGGTCGGGTGATACATCGCTCGCGATGGTCTCCGGGTACCGCCCCTGACGCGCCTCGGCCAGCGCGTTCTCGTCGATGTCAGTCGCGAACAGCTGGATCGCGCGCGCGTCGCCGATCCGCGCCGCGTGCTCGGCGAGGAGCATGCCTAGGGAGTAGACCTCCTCGCCCGTCGAGCAGCCCGCGACCCACGCGCGCAGCGGGCCGCGCGGATCTGGCGTGTGGAACAGGCGGGGAATCACGGTCTCGGCGAGCGTGCCGAACGCCTCACCATCGCGAAAGAAGTTGGTGACTGAAATCAGTAAGTCGCGCATGAGGTGCGAGACCTCGAGCGGGTGGTCGCGCAGGTACCGGCGGTAATCCTCGAGTGCTTCGGTCTGGCAGACCTGCATGCGCCGAGAGATCCGGCGGTACAGCGTGGCCCGCTTGTACAGCGCGAAGTCGTGGCCGGTGCGCGCGCGGACAATGCCGAGGATGTCCCGTACGACGTCCGACAGTGCGTCGGATTCCGAGGAGGGATGGTCGTTGGCAGTGGAATCCTCGCTGGTGATCGGCTTCGCGGCCGTGCCACGTGCGATCGAACCGACCCGACTGGCGATCCCGGGGAGCGGCAATACCAGATCGACCATGCCGGTCGCGACGGCGGCTTGCCGCCGCTCGCTGTCGACGTCGGCCAGCGGGGCCCCGGGCTGCTCGACGATCGTGAACCCGCCGGCTTCCTTCAGCAGCTTGAGCCCGATCGCGCCGTCGGCCCCGCGGCCCGCCAGGACGACCGCGATCGAGCTCGGGCCGAACGAGCCCGCGATCGAGCGCAACAAGCAGTCGAGCGGGGCATGGATCGCCGATCCGCCGCGTTCGACCACCAGCTCTTCGCCTTCGACCGCCGCCGAGCGCTCGCTGGCGACGAGGTACATTCGATCTGGATCGAGCCGGGCTCGGCCATCGACCTCGATGACGCTCCACGGGCTCCCGAGCTGGACGGTGGCAGCCGCGAGATCCGGGCACACGACGATCAATGACAGCCTGCCGGTCACCGGCAGCTCGCGGAGAACGGCCGTGACCGAAGCCGAGTCCTCGCCCGCGAGCACCGCGATCCGTGCGGGCGCGCCGTCGACTTGCATCAGCCTATTCATAGACCACACGCGGCATCAGGGCACCACCTCCGAATGCAGTTTGCGATCCGGTGTCGATCGCAGCACGACGCCGTCGAAGCGCAACAACCTCGCCGTGCGCGGGCGCACGCAGATCCGGCTCGCGTCGTGTAGTAGCGTCCTCGCGATGCTCGACCCGTCGACGATTCCGGATCTGATCGGCCTGCACGACCTCGACCCAGCCTGGCTCGTGTCGGGAAGCGGCGCGCGGCTCGAGGCGGTCCGTCGCGCGGGCCGGCGCTTGCGCGAACGGATCCTGTCCGCCGGACCGGTGCGTGCGGTGCGGACCGCGGACCTCGCGACATTTCCCTATCCAGCGCGCTACGGGCTACAGGGCGTGGCGGCGTCGCCAGCGCCCTATCTGTTCCTGCGCAATCGCGCCCACCTCGTGCAGGTCGAGTCCGCCCGCGGCCTGATCACGATCTTGGTCAATCCAACCGACCCCGTGCGCTCGGCGAAGGCCCCGTACTTCGCGCGACTCGAGGAGCGGTTTGGCAAGCTCGCGACCCGGTTACTCGGAAAGTTTCACACCACGATCCCGGAGGCGCTCGAGCGATTCGGCGTGCGTCCCGAGGACATCGACTTCGTGACGTTCGATCACCTCCACGTCCAGGACGTCCGTGGTCTGCTCGCACCGGGCGCAGACGGCCGCGTGCTGTTGCCGAACGCGAAGCTCCTCGCGCAACGAACCGAGCTCGAGACGTTCGGCGCGATCCACCCGCTCCAGGTCGAGTGGTACATCCCGGAGTGCCTCGCGGGGGTGCCCGCAGATCGGATTGTCGCACTCGATGGCGACTACGCGATCGGCAACGGGTTCGCGATCGTGCGGACGCCCGGTCATACGCGCGGGAATCATTCGCTCGTGGTGGTCACCGATCGCGGCGCCTGGACGATCAGCGAGAACGGGATCAGCGTCGACGCCTACGCACCGGGAACCAGCCGGATCCGAGGAGTCGCCACGCACGCACGCGACCACGGTGTCGAGGTGATCCTGAACGCCAATACACGCGAGGGGTCACTGGATCAGTACACCTCCATGGTGCTCGAGAAGACGCTCGCCGATCCCGTCCCCGATCGTCCCGAGCTGCCGCAACACTTCCCGTCGTCCGAGCTGGTGGGCCACCCGTTCGCGCCAGGCCTCGACCCGACCTATACGCACGGCGAGATCACGTACGGCGCGGTCGCGAGCTGAGTTGACGCGTTCTTGATCATGTCGCAGGTGGATGAGCCTCCGAGCGCACACGCACACCCGTGAGCACATCCTTTCGCGGACTCGCGTGGCGAAGGCGCACGGTATGCGTCCTGCACACGAGGTGCGCGTGCCTGACGCCGAATCCGTCCTCTGTCTCTCGCACCTGCGCTGGAACTTCGTGTTTCAGCGTCCCCAGCATTTGTTGAGCCGCTGCGCGCAACAGCGGCGCCTCGTGTTCTTCGAAGAACCGATCTTCGACGCGACCAGTCCGGACCTCGAGCTGCGACGCGAGGGCCGGGTCGTCGTCGCCGTGCCTCACCTCCCCGGCGGAATGGCCGAGGCGGAGGTCGAGAGCGCGCAGCGCACCATGGTCGACCACGTGATCTCGCGCGAGCTCGAGCCACGCCCCGTGCTGTGGTTCTACACGCCGATGGCGCTCGGGTTCACGCATCACGTGCGGGCCAAGGCGATTGTCTATGACTGCATGGACGAGCTGTCGCTGTTCAAGGGCGCGCCGCCGGCGCTCGCGATCCGCGAACGGATGCTGCTCGACGCCGCGGACGTCGTGTTCACCGGCGGGCACAGCCTGTACGAGCACAAGCGGCTGTGGTCGGGCCATCGCAACATCTATCCGTTCCCGTCGAGCGTCGACGTCCCGCATTTCGCGCAGGCGCGCGAGCTGTTGCCCGATCCGCTCGACCAGGCCGAGATCCCGCATCCCCGCGTCGGCTTCTTTGGCGTGATCGACGAGCGCATGGATCTCGCGTTGCTCGACAAGCTCGCGAGCAACCGGCCGGATGTTCACTTCGTGATGATCGGGCCCGTGGTCAAGATCGATCCTGCGACGTTGCCGCGCCACGCGAACATCCACTACCTGGGGCAAAAGTCGTACGACCAGCTGCCGGCCTATCTCGCCGGGTGGGACGTCGCGATGATGCCGTTCGCGCTCAACGACTCGACGCGGTTCATCTCGCCGACCAAGACGCCGGAGTACCTCGCCGCCGGCAAGCCCGTCGTGTCGAGCGCGATCACGGACGTCGTCAAGCCCTATGGGGTCGAGGGACTCGCCTGGATCGCCGACACGGTCCACGAGTGGTCGGCTGCGATCGACACCGCCCTCGCCGCCGATCGCACCGCGCTGCGAGCCCATGCCGACGATTTCCTGTCCGAGCTGTCGTGGGATCGGACGTGGCGCGAGATGTGGGGACATGTCGAGCGCGCGATCACGAGCCGCGCGTCGCTGTACCGCTCGGGCCTGCACGCAGCCGGCAGCGCCGCGCATGCGCTGAACCAAGAGCAGAAGTAATGTTCGATTACCTGATCGTCGGAGCGGGCTTCGCCGGCAGCGTGCTCGCCGAGCGGCTCGCCGTGGGCTCGAACAAGCGCGTGTTGATCATCGACAAGCGCGACCACGTCGGCGGCAACGCCTACGACCACTACGACGATCACGGCGTGCTCGTACATCGCTACGGCCCGCACATCTTTCACACCAACAGTGCGGTCGTGTTCGACTACCTGTCGCGGTTCACCGCGTGGCGGCCGTACGAGCATCGCGTGCTGGCATCGGTCGACGGCCAGCAGGTGCCGATCCCGATCAACCTCGACACCGTCAACCGACTGTATGGCCTGTCCCTGACGTCGTTCGAGCTCGAGGATTTCTTCGCGAAGGTCGCGGAGAAGGTCGAGCAGGTGAAGACGTCCGAGGATGTCGTCGTCAGCAAGGTCGGGCGCGAGCTGTACGAGAAGTTTTTTCGCGGCTACACGCGCAAGCAATGGGGCCTCGATCCGTCGGAGCTCGATTCTTCGGTCACCGCCCGCGTACCAACGCGGACCAACCGCGACGACCGCTATTTCACGGACACCTACCAGGCGATGCCGCTCCACGGCTACACCCGGATGTTCAACCGGATGCTGGCGCATCCCAACATCAAGGTGATGCTTAACACCGACTACCGCGAGATCCAGGACGCGATCCCGTGGCGCGAGATGATCTACACCGGGCCGATCGACGCGTTCTTCGACTACTCGTTTGGCAAGCTACCGTATCGCTCGCTCGAGTTCCGCCACGAGACCCACGCAGTGTCCAAGCTGCAGGCGGTCGGCACTGTCAACTACCCCAACGAGCAGGCGTACACCCGGATCACCGAGTTCAAGCACCTCACGGGACAGGAGCATTCGAAGACCAGCATCGTGTACGAGTATCCGCGCGCCGAAGGGGACCCGTACTATCCGATCCCGCGGCCCGAGAATGCCGCGCTGTACGAGCGCTATCGCGAGCTCACGAAGTCCCAGTCACGGGTCCACTTCGTCGGCCGGCTCGCGACCTACCGCTACTACAACATGGACCAGGTCGTCGCGCAGGCGCTCAAAACGTACGGTGAGCTCGCTGATCGCGACGCGGAGGCACCGAATGGGCGATCGATCGGGCACGCAGCCTCTCGAGGTGTGGGCGGGGATCGAGTGCACGGTCAACCGAGTCGGTGACCGGTTCTTCGATCAGGTCGCGCGCACGGGGCACGATCATCGGATCGGTGACCTCGATTTGATCGCGGGGCTCGGGGTGCGTGCGATCCGCTATCCCGTGCTGTGGGAGCGCACGGCGCCCGGTGCGCTCGAGGACGCCGACTGGTCGTGGCCGGACGCGCGGCTCGCCCGGCTGCGCGCGCTCGAGCTCGAGCCGATCGTCGGACTGGTGCATCACGGGTCGGGCCCGGCATATACGAGCCTCATCGATCCCGCGTTCCCGGCACTCCTCGCGGATTATGCCCGCGCGGTCGCGCGTCGCTATCCGTGGGTCACCGCGTTCACGCCGGTCAACGAGCCGCTGACCACCGCGCGGTTCAGCGGGCTGTACGGCCACTGGTATCCGCATGGAACCGATGACACGACGTTTGTGCGGGCCCTGCTCGGTGAGTGCACGGGCACCGTGATGGCGATGCGCGCGATCCGCGAGGTCATTCCAGCTGCGCGGCTGTACACCACCGAGGACCTCGGGCACACCCAGGCGTCGCCGGGGCTGCAATACCAGGCGGAGTTCGAGAACGAACGCCGCTGGCTGGCCAACGAGCTGATCGCGGGGCGGGTCGAACGCGACCATGCCCTGTATGGCTGGCTCCTCGGGGCCGGCGCGACCGAGCGCGAGCTCGCGTGGCTCCGTGACAACCCCTGCGTTCCGGATCTGATCGGCTGTAACTACTACATCACCAGCGAGCGCTATCTCGACGCAAACCTCGCGGTGTGGCCGGCCCACACGCACGGCGGCAACGGTCGCGACCGCTACGCTGACGTCGAGGCGGTGCGCGCAGGTTGTTTCAATGGCGTCGAGACCTTGCTCGTCGAGGCGTGGGAGCGGCTTCGCCTGCCGCTCGCGATCACCGAGGCCCATCTCGGCTGCACCCGCGAGCAACAGCTGCGCTGGCTGCGCAGCATCCACGAGGCCGGGATCCGTGCGCGCGACCGGGGCGTGGACCTTCGCGCGATCACCGCGTGGTCGATGTTCGGCGCGTTCGACTGGCACTGCCTGGTCACGCGTGACGAAGGCATCTACGAGCCGGGCGTGTTCGACATCCGCGGACCCGTCCCGCGTGCGACCGCGCTGGCCGAGCTGGTCCGGGCACTCGCGACCGACTCGGCGCTGGAGCATCCCGCGCTGGCGGGTGACGGCTGGTGGGAGCGAGCGGCCTCATGACCGAGACCCGCAAGGCGGCCTGGCTGGCCCGCGGCGAGCATCCGCGACCCCAGCTGCAGCGCGATCGCTGGCGTAGCCTCGATGGGCGCTGGCAATTCGCCTACGATGACGACGCGCGGTGGAGCGAGCCCGGGCAGGTCACGTTCGATCGCGAGATCGTGGTGCCGTTCCCGCCGGAGAGCCTCGCGAGCGAGATCGCCGATCCGGGGTTTCATCCGGTGTGCTGGTACCGCACGAGGATCCAGCTCGACGCCCGCGAGAGCAGCGACCGGGTGCTGCTGCACTTCGGCGCGGTCGACTACACGGCGCGGGTGTGGGTCAACGGCCAGCTCGTAGTCGAGCATGCGGGCGGTCACACGCCGTTCTTCGCCGACATCACCGGGGCGGCCGCGGCCGCGGGAGGAGAACACGTCGAGATCGTGGTGCGCGCCGCCGACGATCCGCATGATCTCGCGCAGCCGCGCGGCAAGCAGGACTGGCTCGAGCAGTCGCACGAGATCTGGTACCCGCGAACCACCGGCATATGGCAGACGGTGTGGCTCGAGCCGGTGCCGGTCCGCCGGATCGCGAGGCTCGGCTGGGTGCCGCACCTCGACCACTGGGAGATGGGCCTTAACCTCGAGCTCGCGGGCACGATGCAGCCGGGCATGTCCGTGCGGATCAAGCTGCGGCACGGGGAACAGATCCTCGCAGACGATCGCTACGCGGTCACGCATCGCGAGCTGGTGCGGAGAATCGCGTTCGCGGATCCGGGGATCGATGACTACCGCAACCACCTGCTGTGGAGCCCGAGCCACCCGACCCTGATCGAGGCCGAGGTCGAGCTGTGGGAAGGCGAGCGCTGCGTCGACCGCGTGTGGAGCTACACCGCGCTGCGCTCGGTCGGCCGGGTTGGCAATCGCTTCATGCTCAACGGGCGGCCGTACTTCCTGAAGATGGTGCTCGACCAGGGCTACTGGCCCGACACGCTGATGGCGCCGCCCAGCGTCGCGGCGCTGCGGCGCGATGTCGAGCTCGCGATCGAGCTCGGGTTCAACGGTGTGCGCAAGCACCAGAAGCTGGAGGACCCGCGCTGGCTGTTCTTCTGCGACCTGCTCGGCTTGCTGGTGTGGGCCGAGATGCCGAGCCCGTACCGGTTCAACCAGCTCGCGGTCGAGCGGCTGGTCGGTGAGTGGCTCGAGGCGCTGCGGCGCGACATCTCGCATCCATGCATCTGCGCGTGGGTACCGCTCAACGAGTCGTGGGGCGTCCCTGATCTGCCGACCAACCCCGCGCATCGCGACTACGTGCGCGCGTTGTACTCGCTGACCAAGACGCTCGATCCGACGCGACCTGTCGTCGGCAACGACGGCTGGGAGCACGTCGCGACCGATCTCGTCACGATCCACGACTACGCGTCGAATCCCGCCGTGCTGCGAGAGCGCTACGCCTCGCCGGAGGCGGCCGAGCGGGTGCTCGAACGTCAGCAGCCGGGTGGCCGCGCGCTCATGCTGCCGGACTTCGCGAGTGCGCAGTATCCGATCGTGCTGTCGGAGTTCGGTGGCATCTCATTGACTGCGCGAGACGAGCGCGGCTGGGGCTACTCGCGCGCCACCAGCGCCGATGCCCTGGTCGAAGCGTACGAGGGCTTGCTCCGTGCACTCCACGCGTGCCGCGGGCTCGCCGGCTTCTGCTACACGCAGCTGACCGACACGTTCCAGGAGACCAACGGGCTATGCACCGCGCAGCGCGTGCCAAAGGCCGATCCCGAACGGATCGCGCGCGCGACGCGAGGCTCGCGCAAGGCGGTCGCGATGGACGTCGATCCGGAGATGCCGTGAACCTCCACGCGCGCCGCCTGATCAAGCCCGACGGGCGCGAGCTCGTGCTCTACGCGCGCTCGCCGATCGAGGGCGACCTCGTCGCACCGGCCGCGGGACATGCCGGGCCGCGCGCCTCGCATCTGCGATGGCACCCGCTGCGCGGCGAGTGGATCGTCTACGCAAGCCATCGGCAGAACCGAACGTTCCTGCCGCCGCCGGAGTGGAATCCGCTCGCACCGACGGCGGATCCGGCGCGCCCCACCGAGGTCCCGGCGGGACCGTGGGATGTCGCGGTGTTCGAGAATCTGTTCTCGGCGCTCGGCTGGTCCGGCGGGGACGTGCCGCGCGAGCTGGTCGACACCGCGCCGTGTCCCGGGCGGTGCGAGGTCGTCGTGTTCACCCAGGACCCGCGCAGCTCGCTGGCGTCGCTGCCGCTCGATCACCTCGAGCTCGTGCTCGCCGTGCTCGGCGAGCGCACGCGCGCGCTGGCCCAGCTCGCGGACGTCGCCTACGTGTTCCCGTTCGAGAACCGCGGCGTCGAGGTCGGCGTCACGCTGCCCCATCCACACGGTCAGATCTACGGCTATCCGTTCGTGCCACCGCTCGCCGCACGTGCGCTCGAGCTCCAGGCCAACCACCTGACAAGTCGCGGGCGCGGCCTGCTGGAAGAGATGATCGAGGGCGAGCTCGCGCGCGATGTGCGGACGCTGTACGCCGGCGAGCACGCCGCGGCGTGGGTCCCGGCATGCGCGCGCTGGGCGTACGAGATCTGGATCGCACCTCGGCGGCCCGTGGCGCTGATCTCGGAGCTGTCCGACGATGTGCGCCACGATCTCGCCCGCGCGCTGCAGCGAGCGCTGCGCAAGCTCGACGGGCTGTGGCAACAGCCGATGCCGTACGTGCTCGCGGTGCACCAGGCACCGGTCCGCGGCGACCATCCATATGCGCACGCGCACATCGAGATCTATCCGTGGCTCCGGATGCCCGGGCGTCTCAAGTATCTCGCCGGCAGCGAGGTTGGCGCGGGGGTGTTCACGGCGGACACTTTGCCCGAGGACAAGGCGCGTGAGTTGCGCGCGGTCGAGGTCACCGATGACTAGCGCATCGGCCCCGGGGCGCGTCAATTTGATCGGCGAGCACACGGACTACAACGCCGGCTTCGTGTTGCCCACCGTGATCCCGCAGCGCACGCGGGTCGTCCTGGCGGCGCGCACCGATCGCCACGTGATCGTCCACAGCCGCGAGCTCGGCGAGACCGCGGCGTACGAGGTCGGTGCCGAGCAGCGGCGTGGTAACTGGCTCGACTACATCCAGGGCTGCACGCACGCGCTCGTCACGGATGGTCATCGGCTCGCCGGCTTCGAGCTGACGATCGCATCCGACGTCCCGCTCGGCAGCGGCCTGTCGTCGAGCGCGGCGCTCGAGGTCGCGACGCTCCGCGGGTTGCGAGAGCTGTTCGGCCTCGAGATCGACGACGTCGCGATCGCGCTGCTCGGCCAGCGGGCCGAGGTCGAGCTGGTCGGCGCGCCGGTCGGCGTGATGGATCAGATGGCGGCGAGCCTTGGCCAGCCGGGAACGGCACTGTTTCTCGACACGCGCAACCTCGAGACGCGCGTGGTGCCATTGCCCGCCGCGGACCTGATCGTGATCGCGTCCGGGCTTCGTCACGATCACGCGACCGGCGACTACCGCACGCGCCGCGCTGAGTGCGAGGACGCGGCGCGCAGGCTCGGTGTGGCGTCTCTGCGAGGGTCGCTGCGGACGATCCGCGGATCGCCGCGCTCCCGGCGCCGCTCGATCGCCGCGCGCGCCACGTGGTGACCGAGAACGCGCGGGTGCTGGCCGCCGTTGCCGCGATCGAAGCGGGTGAGCTAGCGGCGCTCGGCGCGCTGTTCCGGGACTCGCACGTGTCGATGCGCGACGACTTCGAGGTCTCGGTACCGGCGATCGACCAGCTGGTCGCGCATGCGGATGCGGACGCGGAGGTCATCGGTGCGCGGTTGACCGGCGGCGGTTTCGGCGGCTCGATCGTCGCGTTCGCCCACCCCGGTACCGGGGCCGCGGCGGCTGCGCGGATCGCGGCGCGGTTCCGGGACACCACCGGGCACGTTTCCCAGGTCCTCGTCGCAGGGCCACCTCAAGGAGCTTCGTCATGAGACCGATCCTCATCACCGGCGCGACCGGCACGCTCGGTCGCGCATTCGAGCGGATCTGCGCAGAGCGCTTGCTCGCGGCCCGCGTGACCTGTCGTTCCGAGCTCGATATCGCCGACGAGCGCTCGATCGCGACCGCGCTCGATGCGCACGAGCCGTGGCTCGTGATCAACACCGCTGGCTACGTCCGCGTCGACGAGGCCGAGCAAGATCCCGAGCGCTGCCATCGCGAGAACGTGCTCGGGGCCGAGTTGCTCGCCCGCGCGTGTGCGAGCCGCGGGGTCCGGCTGGTCGCATTCTCGTCGGACCTCGTGTTCGACGGTGACAAGGCCGATCCGTACGACGAGCACGACCGGCCGGCGCCGCTCGGCGTCTACGGCTGTACCAAGCTGGAGGCCGAGTGGCGCACGCTGGAGGCTTATCCCGGCGCGCTCGTGATCCGGACCAGCGCATTCTTCGGCCCGTGGGACGAGCACAACTTCGTCGCGGGATGCCTGCGCGACCTCGCGGCGGGCCACGAGGTCCGCGCCGCGGCAGATGCCGTGGTGTCGCCGACCTACGTGCCCGATCTGGTCCACGCGACCCTCGACCTCGCGATCGACGGCGAGCGCGGCCTGTGGCACCTGGCGAACGCCGGCGCCACCACCTGGGCCGACCTCGCGCGTACGGCCGCTTCGCTCGCGGGGCATCGGATCGATCGCGTGATCCCGGTGCCGGGATCCGAGCTCGGTTGGCGCGCGCCGCGTCCGCGGTTCAGCGTGCTCGGTTCAGCGCGCGGCGCGCTGCTGCCGCCGCTGGACGATGCCTTGCGCCGCTTTCACGCTGCCCGGACGCAGGAGCTGGCGTGAGCGACCGGTCAACCATCCTCGTCACCGGTGGCGCCGGTTTCGTCGGCGGTCACTTCGCGCGGGCCGCGCACGAAGCCGGTCGCGAGGTCGTGGTCCTCGACGATCTGTCAGGCGGAGCACCGGCACCGTTACCCAAGGCGCTCCGCGTGGTCACTGGCGATATCGGGGATGCGGCCCGGGTTCGCGCGCTGTGCGCGGAGCATCGGGTTGGCGCGGTCGCACACTTCGCCGGCAAGATCTGCGTCGGCGAGTCCGTCGTCGATCCGCAGCCGTACTTCGACGTCAACCTCGTGCGCTCGCTGACGCTGCTGCAGACGCTTCGCGAGCATG
>JBBJLY010000382.1:0-6286 GCA_037720695.1 Kofleriaceae bacterium
TGGCCGCGGGATGCGCCCGCTGCGTTAGGACAGATCGCGCAGCAGCTGCGGTGGGCGCCTGCGACACCGTGTTCACCGACACCCGCGAGCTGCTCGCGAAGCGGCTGTCGCTGTCCGCGACCGAGCTCGATCGCGTGACCGCCCTGGTCCAGAGTCAGCTCGACGTCAGCCTGTCGCAGCTGCTCCCGCCGGATGGGCAAGAAGACCTGGTCGAGCGGTCTTCGGATCCGTAGCGCATTCACGGGCGACGATCGCACGCGAGCCCCTTGGGAACGGGCGTCTCAGGCACCATGTTTGCGCCATGGCTGACCTCGCGAACAAGACCTTCATCATCACCGGCGCCAATGCCGGCATCGGCAAGATCACGGCGCTCGAGCTCGCGCGCCAGGGCGCGCACGTGATCCTGGCGTGTCGATCCAAGGACAAGACCCTTGCGGTGATCGAGGACATCAAGCGCGCCACGAGCAACAGCAAGGTCGAGTTCGTGCCGCTCGATCTCGGTGACCTCGCGTCGGTTCGTGCCTGCGCCGAGTCGATCCTCGCGCGCAAGATTCCGATCCACGGCCTGATCAACAACGCCGGGCTCGGCGGCCAGCGCGGCCAGACCAAGGACGGCTTCGAGCTTCAGTTCGGGACCAACCATCTCGGGCACTACCTGTTCACGCGGATGTTGCTCGAACGGATCAAGGAGAGCGGCGAGGCGCGGATCGTCAATGTCTCGAGCAAGTCGCACTACGCGGCGAAGGGCATCGACTGGACCACGCTGCAGAGCCCGACCCGCACCGTCACCGCGATGAAGGAGTACGCGGTTTCGAAGCTGTCGAACGTGCTGTTCACCAAGGAGCTCGCGCGACGGCTCGAGGGTACGAACGTCTCGACCTATGCCGTGCATCCCGGGGTGGTCGCGACCGAGATCTGGAAGCGCGTCCCCGGTCCGTTCCGCTGGCTGATGAAGAAGTTCATGATCACGCCCGAGAAGGGTGCCGAAGCAAGCCTGCGCTGCGCGACCGCGCCCGAGCTGGCGAAGCAGACCGGTCTGTACTACGACGTCGGCGGCAAGGAGACCCGACCTTCGCGGCTCGCGGATGACGCCGAGCTGGCAAAGACGTTGTGGGCCCGGAGCGCCGAGTGGACCGGGCTCTCGGCCTGACCGGGCTCGTTCAACGATCCGGCGCGGCGCCCCGCGCCTGATACAGTCCGCGGATGTTGCTGCCCATCCTCGGCATCATCTCGACGATGCACTACGGGGGCGACGTCCCCGCGGCCGGCGGTGACTACGCCGAGGTCGAGATCCTCGTCCCCGCGGCCACCCAGGAGATCCTGATCTCGCACGACGACGAGTCCGACTACGACATCCTCGACTGGGGCTTGTGGGCGCCCGAGGGCTTTCGCGGCTGGGGTGGCGGTAACAGCGAGGACGCGATCGTCGGCGTCACCGAGTCATCGCGCAGCTACCTCATCGGGCCGATCACGCCCGGCACATGGCGAATCGTGATCGGCAAGGCGCAGCTCGACGCCGACGGCGGCCACTACTCGATCGACGTCACCTATCACGACGCGCCGACCCTGACGCCGCGGCCCCGGGCCGCGTTCACGGGCGCTGCGCTCAAGCCCGGCCGCCGCTGGTACAAGGGCGATTTTCACGTCCACTCGTCGGAGAGCGGGGACGCCAACGCCTCGTTCGACCAGATCGGCGCACTCGCGAAGTTGCGCGGGCTCGACTTCGTGAACCTGTCCGAGCACAACACGCACTCGCAGGTCGACCTCGCCGCCGCGGCGCAGGCCACCCACCCCGACGTGCTGTTCCTGCGCGGCGCCGAGATCACGACCTACGCCGGCCACGGCAACGCGGTGGGACTCGCGACCTACGTCGACCACCGCATCGGATTTGGTGGCCGCACGATCGAGGCAGTGATCGCCGACGTCGAGGCGCAGAACGCGGTGTTCATCGTCAACCACCCCAAGCTCGAGCTCGGCGACAACTGCATCGGCTGCGCGTGGAAACACCCGACGACGCCGTGGGACAAGGTGGCCGGCATCGAGATCATCACCGGCAAGTGGGACCTGGTCGAGCGCGTGTTCACGCCGCTCGTGATGTTCCAGTGGGACGAGCTGTCGGCCCAGGGCTACCGGCTCGCAGCGATCGGCGGCAGCGACGACCACCGCGCCGGTGCCGGTACGGGCGACACCGACACGCCGCTCGGGAGTCCGACCACGCTGGTGCTCGCGGACGACCTGAGCGAGGCCGCGATCGTCGAAGGCATCCGCAAGGGCCGCACGATCGTTCAGCTACGCGGCCCCGACGATCCGTTCGTCGAGGTCACGATGACGCGCGCCGATGGCACGGCCGCCGAGATCGGCGACGACGTCGATGGCGTCGCGACGGTCACCCTGCCCGTCCACATCACCGGCGGTGCCGGCAACCTGGTCCAGCTGTGGCGCAACGGGGTGAAGCTATCGCAGACGCCGATCACGAGCGACGACTTCCGGGTCACGCTGACGGACGTGCCGGGTGCCGGCGAGTTCCGCTACCGGCTCGAGCTGATCAACGACAGCAACAACCGGATCGTCGTGACGTCGCAGTTCTACGTCTCGGCGGTCGCCGACGCCGGCGGGTGCTGCGATGCCGGCACCAGCTCGCTGACCGGGCTCTTGCCGGCGCTGCTCCTGCTGCTGCGCCGCCGCCGCCGCTAACCTAGGTCTGCGCCATCTGAAACGCGAACCGGAACGAGGTCCCGGGCTCGCGCACGAGCGTGACTGTGGCATCGAGCTGCTCGGCGAACGTGAACACGAGGTCGAGGCCGAGCGTCTTGCTGTTGCGCGGGTCGACCTCGCCCGGCAGCCCGATCCCGTCGTCCGCGACGACGAGCTCGAGGTGATCGTCGACCGCGTGCAACGCGACGTGGATCGTCCCCACGCGATCGGGAAACGCGTACTTGAGCGCGTTGGTCACCAGCTCGTTGACGATCAGGCCGCACGGGATCGCGATATCGAGCGGCAGCTCGAGCGTGTCGGTCTCGATCACCGCCGTGATGCCGCGCTCGAGCCCGTTCTGGGCCCGGCACAGCGCGGTGGTGACGCTGGTCAGGTACTCGCCGATCTCGAGGCGCGCGAGGTCCTTGGTCTGGTAGAGGCGCTCGTGGACCAGCGCGATCGCGTGGACGCGGTTCTGACTCTCGGCGAATAGCGCGCGGACCTCCGGATCTTCGAGGTGTGAGGCCTGGAGGTTCAACAGGCTCGAGATCACCTGGAGGTTATTCTTCACCCGGTGGTGCACCTCGCGCAGCAGGACCTCTTTCTCGCGGAGTGCAGAGCGGATCCGCGACTCCGCCTCCTCGTGGCGCGTGAGATCGAAGATCGACATCACGACGCGAGACCACGTCGCCTCGTGGCCGGGGATCACGCTGACCCGCAGGCTGACGTGCTTGATCTTGCCCTGTAGCGTGGTCGCGATCGTCTCGGCCTCGAACCGCGCCTCGCCGGCGAGCAACGCGCGCCACAACGCGCGGAACGACCACCGCGACTCCTCGCCGAAGATGCTCGGCAACGCGGTCACCAGGTCGTCGGCGACCGTGGCATCGAACAGCTCGATCGCGGCCTCGTTGACGGCGATCACGCGCACCCGCTGGAGCGCCTCGGCGAGCACCTCGGGACGCGCGAGTTGATCGCCGCCAGCGTCGACCAGGAAGCTGCGCACGCTCGACATGTCGTGCTCCCACAGCGGGACCGGCGACTCCGAGAACAGCGACCAGAACCGGCCCTCGCTCTCGCGCAGCGCGGCGCCGGTTGTCAGGTCGCGCAGCGTGATCAGCGTCGCCGGCCGGGCCTCGAGCTCGATCGCCGTGGCGGACGCCTCCGCCCACCACGCGCTGCCGTCGGCGCGCACGAGCCGGGTCGCGATCGGATCGCCGGCGTCGTCGCGCGCGATCAGCCGGCTGGCGATGTCGTGACCGAGGAACAGGTCCTCGAACGCGCGCCCGATCAGCGCGCCGGGCTCGCGATAGCCGAGCGCGGCGACCAGTCGCGGATTGACGTAGACGATCGTGCCGGCCTGGTGGACGAGCATCGCGACGGGGGTGTGCTCGACCAGCGTGCGGAAGTCGGGTTCCGCGGTCACGGCTCCAGCTTACTCTTGAACGCCGTGGCATCGAGGCCATGTCGTTGGAGCAGCCGGCGGAAGTTGGTGCGATCGAGACCCGCGAGCCGGGCGCCCTCCGACACCGAGCCCTGCGACTTCTCCATCACGCGCACGAGATAGCTCTTCTCGTAACTCGCGCTGGCACGCCGCTTCGCCTCGGTGAGGGGGAGGAGCTCCTCGTCCTCCTTGATCACGGGCAGCGGCGCGACCCGCTGCTGGGCGCGCAGCGGCAGCGACTCGGCGGTGATCACGTCGCCGTGATGGAGCGCGATCGAATGGAGCAGCGCGTTCTCGAGCTCGCGGACATTTCCAGGCCAGCCGTACGCGGCGAGCGTCTCCATCGCGTCCGGAGACAGGCTCGGCGGCGTCGCGCCTCCGTGCTTGCGCAAGAAGTGCGCGGCGAGCAGCGGCAGGTCGTCGAGCCGCTCGCGCAGCGGCGGCACCTGGAGCACGACGACGTTCAGCCGGTAATACAGGTCCTGCCGGAACCGCCCGTGCTCGACCGCCTGCGCGAGGTCGACGTGAGAGGCGGCGATCACCCGGACATCGACGCTGCGAACGCCGCTGGCGCCGACCGCGCGGACCTCGCCTTCCTGCAGCACGCGCAGGAGTCTGGCCTGGACGCCCATCGGCATGTCGGCGATCTCGTCGAGGAACAGCGTGCCGCCGTCCGCCTCGACGAACACGCCCGCGCGATCCGTGGTGGCGCCGGTGAACGAGCCCTTGGTGTGGCCGAACAGCTCGCTGTCGATCAACGACTCGGGGATCGCACCGCAGTTGAGCGGCACGTAGCGCTTGGACCGGCGCGGTCCGCGACCGTGCAGGGCACGGGCGACCAGCTCCTTGCCGGTGCCGCTCTCGCCCTGGATCAACACCGAGATGTCCTGGGTGGCGAGCCGCGCGACGGCGGCGCGGAGCTTGCGCATCGCGGCGGAGGTCCCGACGAGGAGAGAATCGACGGCGTCATCGCCGGGCCCGGCGTCCGCGAGCTGCTTGCGAAGCTTCGCGTAGCGGGCCGCCGACTCGACCATCGCCGACAGCTCGAACGGGCGAAACGGCTTGGTCAGGTAGTAGAACGCACCCGCGCGCATGCACGTGGTCGCGGTCTGGGCGCTGTTGTCGCCGGTGAGCATGATCACCGAGGCCAGCGAGCCGACCTCGCGGAACCGGTGCAGGACATCGATGCCGCTGGTCCCAGGCAGCCCGACATCGAGCACCACGACGTCCCAGTCCGCGCCACCGGCTGCGAGTTTTTCCAGCACCGGCTGGGGCTCGCTCAGCATCTCGAGGTCGTGGCCGTCGCCACCGAGCTTGCGTGCGATCGCCTTCGAGACCTCGGGGTCATCCTCGACGACCATCACCCGTGCACGCGCCACCTCTTCGCCCATCGGGCGACCAGGTTATCACGCGCGCATCGAGGCAACGACTTCGCGGAGGCGCTTGCGCAGTTCGATCGGTGAGGCCGGTTTGAGGAAGACGTCATCCGCGCCGGCGTCGAAGCACGACTTGCGCGTCTTCTCGTCGTCTTCCCCGCTCAACACCGCGCAGTAGATGGCCTTGCCATAGAGCGCCTTGTAGTGGCGAACCACCTCGACGCCGGTGGTGGTCTTCATGTTGTAGTCGACCACGATGAGCTCGAACGCGTTGGCGGACATCTCGATCGCCGGGGCGCCGTCATCGGCTGTGGTGACATCGAAGCCAGCGCGCGACAGCGAGGTCGCGAGCGCGCGGCGGATTTGATCGTCGTCATCGACGACAAGGATCCTGGGGTTCATGCTGCCTCCGACATGACTTGTTCGCCGAGCGGGGTCCGCAGAGGGGCGACCGCGCGCCACAGCAACTGACAGGCGCGCGAGGACGTGATGCCAAGCGCAGTCGCGATCTCCTGGAACGTCTTCTCCTCGAAGTAGTGCAGGTGGAGCAGTGTGACGTCGCGCGGCTCGAGCGTCGCGAGCGAGACGTTGACGCGATTCAGCATCTGGCGGCGGTCGGCGAGCTGGTCGACCGGCTCCTGCTCGTCGGCCAGGATCGCAGCGCCTTCGCGGTCGAGCGACTCGACATCGACGTGAATCAGGTGCGCGAGGTCCTGGCGATACGATTCCACCGTGACGCCCAGGGCCGTGGCGACGCTGGTGTCGGAGGCGGCGG
>JBBJLY010000158.1:0-20020 GCA_037720695.1 Kofleriaceae bacterium
ACACATAGACCCAGTCAGCCATCCCGCCAGTGTCCTTGAGCAGCTCGAGGGCGGTGCATTCCATGTGGAAGCTCATGCCCTGGTGGATGCCGTGATCCTGCAGCGAACGGATCAGCTCGAGGCCGGTGCGATCACCGACGTGCGCGAGCCGCGGGTAGCGATGCCCGCCGAAGTTGCGCTGCGAGATCAGGCCTTCCTTCGTGCGATCGAAGACCGCGCCCCACTCCTCCAGCTCGCGCACGCGATCCGGCGCCTGCTTCGCGTGCAGCTCGGCCATCCGCCAGACGTTCAAGAACTTGCCGCCGCGCATGGTGTCGCGGAAGTGAACCTTCCAGTTGTCGCGGCTGTCGACGTTACCCATCGCGGCGGCCATGCCGCCCTCGGCCATCACGGTGTGCGCCTTGCCGAGCAGGCTCTTGCTGATCACGCCGGTGTTCAGCTTGTGGGCGCTGCATTCGATCGCAGCGCGGAGTCCGGCGCCGCCCGCGCCGATGACCATCACGTCGTGTTCGATGGTCTGGATCTCGGAGACGTCCAACATGGGTTCACCAGGTGTTCAGATCAGTAATCACGCCCATCGAGCACAGGCGTACATAGACATCGGTCACCATCACCCACAGGAGGGAGGCCCACGCGAACTGCATGTGGCGGCCGTTAAACCAGCTGACCTTCTTCCACGCGCTGTACTGCACGGTGTTCTTGCCGCACGACATGCAGTCGCTGCGACCGCCGATCAGGTGGCGGAACGAGTGGCAGCCGAACGTGTAGCTGGCGATCAGGATGACGTTGATCGTGAGGATGATGCTGCCGACGCCGATGCCGAGCTTGCCGTTGCGCGAGAATGCCTGGATCGCATCCCAGCCGAGCAGCAGGATGAACAGCAGCGCGAAGTACAGCATGAAGCGGTGCAGGTTCTGGAAGAACAGCAGCCCGGTCTCGCCGCGATACTTGCGCTTGCCCGCGAGCGGCCCGACGGCGCAGCCCGGAGGCGAGCCCGCGAACGACCGGTAGTACGCCTTGCGGTAGTAGTAACAGGTGAACCGGAAGCCGCCGGGGAACACCAGGATCAGCAGCGCCGGCGAGAACGAGACCAGGCTCGACGGCCACCAGCCGGGCGGCGTGCCGAACCACGCGTGCTCCATCGCGTGTCCCGGCACACTCGGATCCGCGAACAGCACGGGCGAGTAGAACGGGGACAGGTAGGGATCGTAGAAGTAGTGGTTGCCCTGGAGCGCAGCCCACGTCGTGTAGACGACAAATGCCGAGAACACGAGGAAGGTGAGCGCCGGGCCGCCTTTCCAGCTGTCGGTTCGCGCGGTCTTGCCGAAGCCTTCCGCGTGCCCACCGATCACGGGCAGGTGTGTGGCCATGTCCCGGCGGACTATAGGGAATCGCGGGTTACGGTGGAAGGGCTTGCACTGCGCAAAGAGATCGCCGACGGTCGGAACCCATGAAGAAACTGTTCATCGTGAGCGCGTTCGTGTTCCTCGCGGCATGCGGCAAGAAGGGTGGCGAATCGGCGGGTGACAAGATCATCACCGAGTACGGCGTCCTCAAGGACAAGCTCTGCGCCTGCGCGGACAAGGCGTGCGCGGACAAGGTGAAGGCGGAGTCCGATGCGCTCGAGGAGCGCGCGGGCAAGGAGATCGGCAAGCCGACCAAGGATCAGGAAGCTCGGTTCGAGAAGATCGAGAACGAGGTCAACGCCTGCGCGAAGAAGTTCGAGTAGCCAGCCCGGTCTGCGCTACGTGCGTTGTTGCTCGCGGCGCAGCTGCTGCGCCTGCAGCACGACGTGCGACGTCATGTTCACGATCTCCTCGACCGTGGCCTCGTTCTGCATCGCTGCGACCGGCTTGGCCACGCCGAGCACGATCGGGCCGACCGCCGAGGCGCCACCGATCGCACGCGCGATCTGATACGCCGCGTTGCCCGATGCGAGCGACGAGAACACCAGCGTGTTCGCCGAGCGCGTCAGCTTCGAGAACCCGTACGCGGCCTGGCGGCGTTCCGGATCGAGCGCGACCTCGGGCTGCATTTCGCCATCGATCTCGAGCTCGGGGCGACGCGCGCGCACGATCTCGAGCGTGCGATGGATGCGCGTGACGTCCGGGTGCCGGACCGAACCGAAGTTCGAGTACGAGATCATCGCGACCCGCGGGGTGATGCCGAAGCCTTGCACCGCGTCGGCCATCTGCACCGCGATGTCGGCGAGCGTCTCGGCGTCGGGGAAGATGTTGAACACCGTGTCGCCGAAGAACTTGACGGTGTTCTGCATCACCATCATGTACATGCCGACCGCGACCTTCGCGCCCTTCGACAGGCCGAAGATCTCGAGCGGCGGCCGCACGGTCTCGGGATAGTTGAGCCGCAGGCCGGTGACCATGCCGTCGGCATCCCCGCGCTCGACCATCAGCGCGGCCCAGTAGTCGCTCTTGGTCACCATCGCCTGGGCGTTGACGATCGTCATGCCCTTGCGCTGGCGTAGCTCGTACAGCCGCTCGACGTACGGCTGGTTCGGCGCGGTGCGCGGGTCGATGATCTCGACCCGATCCAGCAGGTCGAGTGACATCTCGACGCATAGCGCTTCGATCTCGGCGCGGCGACCGAGCAGGATCGGCTTCGCGATCTCCTCGTCGACGATCTGCTGCACCGCGCGCAGGAGCCGCGCCTGGGCCGCATGCGGGAACACGATGCGGCGCGGATCGCGCTGCGCCTCCTTGGTGATCGTGCGCATGATCGAGTACGCGGCGTTGGAGCCCTTCGCCATCAGGCGCTCGCGATACTCGGCGACGTCGAACTGGATCCGGGCGACGCCCGAATCCATCGCGGCCTGCGCGACGGCGGGCGCGACCCACCACAGGACGCGCGGATCGAACGGCTTGGGGATGAAGTAGTCGGGCCCCATCCGCAGCGATTTGCCGCCGTACGCCATGATCACCGAGTCGGGTACCGGCGCACGGGTTAGCTCGGCGAGTGCGCGCGCTGCGGCGAGCTTCATCTCCTCGGAGACCGTTGTCGCGCGGCAGTCGAGTGCGCCGCGGAAGATGTACGGGAACCCGAGGACGTTGTTGACCTGGTTTGGATAATCCGACCGACCGGTCGCGACGATCGCGTCGGGTCGCGCGGCGATCGCGTCGGGATACGAGATCTCGGGATCGGGATTGGCGAGCGCGAACACGATCGGCCGCGCGGCCATCGTCTTCAGCATGTCCTGCGTCACCGTGTTGGCGACCGAGACGCCCATGAACATGTCGGCGCCCTTCATCGCGTCGGCGAGCGTGCGCCGGCCGTCGTCGGCGATCGCGAACTTCGCCTTCTGGCGATTGAGGTCGGTGCGACCGCTGTGGATCACGCCCTTCGAGTCGACGAGCACGACGTTCTCGCGTCGCATCCCGAGGCTGATGAAGAACTCGACGCACGCGATCGCGGCGGCACCGGCACCCGACACGACGAGCGCGATGTCGGCGAGCTGCTTGTTCGCCAGCTCGGCGGCGTTGATCAGGCCCGCGCCCGAGATGATGGCGGTGCCATGCTGATCGTCGTGGAACACCGGGATCCGCATCCGCTTCCGCAGCTTCTCCTCGATCTCGAAGCACCGCGGGGCCGAGATGTCCTCGAGGTTGATGCCGCCGAACGTTGGCTCGAGCGACGCGACGATGTCGCAGAACTTGTCGACGTCGGTCTCGTTGATCTCGAGATCGAAGACGTCGATGTCGGCGAACTTCTTGAACAGGCAGGCCTTACCCTCCATCACCGGCTTGCCGGCGGCCGCGCCGATGTTGCCGAGCCCGAGCACGGCGGTGCCGTTCGAGATCACGGCGACGAGGTTCGCGCGGGCCGTGTACTCCCACGACATGTCCTCGTTCTTCGCGATCTCGAGGCACGGCTCCGCCACGCCGGGCGTGTAGGCCAAGGATAGATCGATCTGGCTGACCAGGGGCTTGGTCGGTACGACCTCGAGCTTTCCCTTACGTCCACGCCGGTGATACTCGAGCGCGTCTTCTTTCCGCCCCATGGCGCGACAGTAGTCCCGGGACGGACAGGCCGCAAATTCAGCCGTCGATCAGGATCGACGTGTCGAGTCGTGCCGCGACTGCGAGCGTGCGCATGAACGTCGCCAGCTGCTCGATATCGGGGTCGGTCTCGGGCGGGATCGAGGCGGCATCGAGCGCGGCGATCCGCCCATCTTTGTCCTTGAGATCGAACAGGCTGATGTCGTGCGGGATCACGCCGAAGAACAACGCGAGCATCAGGCAGTGCGTCGCGGCGAGATTGCCGACCATGAACATCATCTGGAACAGCTGATCCGACGAGATCTCGACGACGCCGTCGTCCCCTTGCCAGCGCACCCCGTACGGCGCGCGGCTCTCGAAGAACGTGGTGCCGCTGCTGCGCAGCTTGGCCGTGGGCTCGCCGGTCCAGCCGAACTCGCCGAGCCCGCGCACCAGCAAGGCGCCGGCGGTGCAGCCGAGCGTGGTCGGCAGCCGGCTCATCAGCCACGCCTCGACGTGCTCGGGAATTGGATAGCGGATCCGGCGGTGACACGCGAACTCGCGCGGCAGGCCGGCGGGGCAGGTGGCGCAGTGCGGCGCGACTTCGTCGAGCGGCGCGGACTCGTCGAGCAGGTCCTGCAGCGTGACCCCACGCGCGGAATCGCCGTCGGGCTTGCGCATCGTCAGCTGAACCTCGATTTCAGCCGCCGTGCGCTGCTCACCTTCCTCGCGGACGTGGGCGAGGGCGGAGCGGGCGAGGATCCGGGTGCGGTGGAGATTGACCAGCCGATCGGTGCCGAGGAGGCGTTGCGGCTCGCAACTCATTGCGAGCACGTAATCGATCGCCATGGGACATCGTACCCGACCACCGCTTGTTTCCGCGCGCGCGGGCGGGTAGAACCCACTACAAGCACCCGTAGCTCAGCTGGATAGAGCGTTGGCCTCCGGAGCCAAAGGTCACAAGTTCGAACCTTGTCGGGTGCACTGGGGTCGTGCCGAAGACGCTCGCAGAGATCGCGATCGACGCGGGACTGGTCACCAAGACCGGGGCCGCGAAGGCCGGCAAGATGGCAGAGGAGCGCAAGCTGCCTCTCGTCGTCGTGCTGGTGCGTGACCTGAGAGTCGACGAGGTCGCGCTGGTCGCCGCGCTCCGCAAGCAGACGCGGGTGCCGCTGATCGATCCGGTCGACGTCCAGATCGATCCTGACGCGCTGCGCTCCGTCCCGCGCGAGATGTGCGCGCGGCTTCGCGTGCTGCCGCTCGCGATCGCCAGCGAAGGCACCACGCGCGTGATGCGGCTCGCGATGGCCGACCCGACCGACACCGCCGCGGTCGCAGAGATCGAGCAGTTGCTGGGGTACGAGATCGACGTCTCGACACTCCCGCTGTCCGCGATCGAGGAGCTGGTCGATCGCGGCTATCGCCAGATCAACACGGCGGTCGTCAGCCGGCCCGGCGTGCCCACCAAGACGATGTTTGTCACGTCGCGCGGCAAGCTCCCGGCCGTCAATGCCGAGGAAACCTCCGTGACTGCTCAGATTCCGCTGGACCAGCTCCAGGCCCCACTGAACGCCGAGCTCCAGGTCGCCGCGCTTGTCCACCTCCTGGTCGCGAAGGGCATCATCACCGAGGCCGAGTACACGGAAGCCCTCAAGAATCTGAAGTAGTACCCCAGGGCACTTGCTCGCTGGCGTGTTGCCCGGGTTTTGCCACGGGCCTTGCCGGTTTGCGTGGGGTACCATCGCGTTCGGCCGTCCGTCGCCCCACGGCCCATGCCAGCACATGACATGACCCTGTCCATCACCTGCGCCGGTTGCCAGCATGCGTACACGGAGGCTGCGCTGTTCTGCCCGAACTGCGGTCGGCCCAAGGTGCGCGAAGCCTCGACCGATGCGTTGATCGGCAAGCTGCTCGGCGAGCGCTTCCTGGTGCAAGCACTCCTCGGCCAGGGCGCATCCGGCACGATCTACCGGGCGGAGCACGTCACCTTGCGCCGCAAGGTCGCGATCAAGGTGCTCCACGACGAGCTGTCGCGTGACGACCTCGCGGTCGAGCGGTTCCGCCGCGAGGCGACCACGGTCGCCGAGATCGACAACGAGCACATCGTCGAGATCCACGACTTCGGGCGCACCCCTGACGGCCGGCTCTACATGGCGATGGAGCTGCTCGAGGGCGAGACGCTCGACCTCGTGCTCGCGCGCGATGGCCAGCTGTCGTTCGAGCGCGCGGCCGACGTCCTGATCCAGGTCGGCGAGGCGCTGATGGAAGCGCACGCGATCGGCTACGTCCATCGCGACCTGCGGCCGCGCAACGTCTACCTCGCCAACCGCCGCGGCAAGGCCAACTTCATCAAGCTGCTCGACTTCGGGCTGTCCAAGCTCGTCGAGCCCGACGCCACCGCGGCATCGACCAGCCTCGGCATGACGTTCGGCGATCCGCGCTACATGTCGCCCGAGCAAGCGCGTGGCGATCGGATCGATCGGCGCGCCGATATCTATCAGCTCGGCTGCGTCGCGTACGAGATGCTCACGGGCGCGCCGCCGTTTGCCGGCAATCGCGTGTTCGACATCCTCACCAAGCAGGTCACGGAGATTCCGGTGCCGCTGCCGACCCGCCGCCCCGGCGTGCCGCTGTGGATGGAAGCCGCCGTCGCGAAGATGCTCGCGAAGGATCCAGAGAACCGGTTCGCCACCACCACGCGGATGGTCGAGGCGCTGCGCCGCGGGCTCGAGACCGGCGAGGTGATGGACGACGAGATCGCGCGGCGCCGCGAGAGCATCCCGCCGCCCTCGGTCTCTCGCGCGATGCAGAAGCTCGGGCTCGCCGCGCAGGACGACATCACGCAGCCGGTGAAGCCCACCGACACGATCCAGTCGATGCCGCCCGTCAAGGTCGCGCCACCGCCATCGCATGTGGCGGACTCGGTCGAGCTGCTGCGCAAGCGCACCGGCACCCCACAGCTCGGCCTGCCGATCGTCGCCGCGCGGGTCGAGCTGCCGTTGCCCGAGCTCGCACCGGTCGCGGGGACGATCGAGCCGCCGGTCGCGCAGGCCGCGCCGATCAGCACGCCGCCGATCGTCGCGCCGCCGATCGTCGCGTCGCCGGTCGTCGCGTCACCGATCGTCGCGTCGCCGGTCGCTCTGTCCGTCGATACGCGCAACAAGCCGCCGTCGATGCCACCGCCGGTCGAGGATCTGCGGAGTCAGCTGCCCAGCACGCCACCGGGTGCCAGCATCCAGGCGGTGGCCGTCGAGCCCAGGCCCGTCCGGGGCAAGCGCCCGAGCACGGATCCGAGCGTGTCGGACGTCTGGTACGAGGACGGCGAGGAAGTCGATCGCGCGCGGCGCACGATCTCGCCGAGCACGCCGGACATGTCGTTCTACGACGAGCTCCCGCGGCGGCGGCGCTGGCCCTTGATCGTCGGTGCGCTCGGCCTGCTGCTGGTCGGCGGCATCGTGTTCGCGATGACGCGCGACCCCGAGACCCCGCCGGTGGCGACCGAGCCCGCCGCGCCGGTCGTCGATCGGTTCGCCTCGACCGTCGATGCTGCACCCGCGCAGGTCGTCGCCGAGCCCGATGCGACCGCGCCTGTTGCGGTCGATCAAGCAGCGGTGGTCCCGGCCCGGCCAGTCGAGCCGGTCGTACGCCCTCGAGCCGCGCCGAGACCCCGATCGCGCGCCACAACGTCCCGCGCGAGAACGTCCCGCGCGAGAAGGTCACACGCGAGAAGGTCACGCGCGACAAGGTCCCCCCAGGCAAGCAGCCGCCCACTGGCGGTGGCTTCACGGCGCCCGGTGGCGATGACATCAGCCGGCGACCCGGCGGAGCGGCGACGCCGCCCGTGACGCCGCCGGTGACACCGCCGGTCTCGCCGCCCGTCGACAAGCCGGCCGATCCTCCCAGTGAAGGCTCTGGCTCGGGCCCCGGCGTCAGCGGCGGACCGACCGATCCGTACGACTCGGATGACGCTGGTGGTGGTGGCGGTGGTGGTGGTGCACCGCCGCCTGCGACCGACGACACCGCCGAGCTCCACGCGACCAAGGGCACCCAGCAGCTCGCCAATGGCGATACCGCGGGAGCCGCAGCCAGCTTCAAGAAGGCGCGCGAGATCGATCCGAAGAATGTGCCCGCGACGATCGGGCTCGGTGAGATCGCGCTGCGCCAGGGGCTGTTCGGCGATGCGATCGCGCACCTGCGCCGCGCGGCCCGGCTGGCGCCGAAGAGTGCCCGCGTGTTCACGCTGCTCGGCGAGGCCTACCTGAACTCCGGCAACACGGTCGACGCGATCACGAACTTCAAGAAGGCGCTCGTGCTCGAGCCCGACAATCAGCGCGCCCGCGACGGCTTCAACGACGCCCAGACCCGCGCGAGCGGCGCTTCCGACGAGTAGCGATCGGCATCAGGCGCGCGTGATGAAGCAGCGGCGTCCGGAGCCCCACGCACCGGCCGCCGGCGGCTCGATCGCGACCGCGACCTTTGGCGGCGCGACCAGCGAGAAGCCGGTCTTGCCGTCGTCGGCGAGAGCCACGATCGTGAGCGTGCCGGACGGTGCCGCGAGCATCGCCGCCGATCGGGTCTTCTTCTCGGGCGCGCTGGCGACCCACGCGAGGTACTGCGGATCGGCGAGATCGCCGGCGAGCGTCTCGACGAGGATCGTGCGGTCGTCGAGCTGATAGATGTGCAGGCTGCCGTGGCCGACGGCGAGCGTGAGTGCGAGTGCGAGCTCCCGGCCGACGTCGACCATGGCGGCCTCGCGCTTGGCCAGCGCGCGGCGCGCACGTTCGAGATCGCTGTCATCGGGATCGTCGCCCGCACCGCGCCAGCCCGCGACGATCTTCGAGTCGCCGATCAGGAGCGACAGCGCGAAGTCACCACTCGCGATCGTGGCGAGCTGCGCGAGTCCCGGCTTCGCCGCCGGCTTGCGTGGCTTGCTGGGTCGCGGAGTCGGCGGCTTCGGCTCGGGCTTCGGCTTCGCCGGCTGCAGCTTCGCCTTCGGAGTCGACTTGGCCATCCGTCCTGTTGTACCGCGGGGGGCCGAGGCGACGCGCGATGCCTACATGGAAGGACAGCGCCAGGAACACGATCAGGTCGGTGCAGCGCGGAGGCCGCTCAGCGGCGCTTCTTCTTCTCGCGCTCGACCGGGTTGTCCTTGATCGGCGCCGACCACGCCGACGGTGCACCGTGATGTGCGAGTGCCAGCCGGATCCGACGCGTCGAGAACGACATCGCGAGCTTCATCGGACGGGCTTTTCCGAGCTGCATGTTCCACGTTAGGCGCCGGGAGATCCGCAACGCAAGTTTGGACGTCGTGGCCCGAGATCTTCCCGGCATCGCGAATATGGGATGATGCCATGGCATGGCGACGTTCGACGTGTACGTCGAGGGACCTGCCGATCCGGAGGCGATCCAGCAGCTCGCCGCCGCGATGGCCGCGCGCTACGGCTTGCCGGCGGCCGAGCTCGTCGCGCGCCTGACGACGGGCCGGGTTCGCGTCACGGGCAACATCGACCGCGAGACAGCGGAGACCTACGCGCGGGATCTGGAGGCGATCGGTGCGCGCGCGACCGTCGCCAGTGCGAGTCCGGCGACGCCCGCTTCGGGCATCGCGACCGCGGCGCGCGAGTCGCGATCGTCGTTGCCGCCGGCAACCAGCTCGCGGCCTCCGCCGTCATCGTCACTGTCCGGAGCCTCGGGCCCGGCGACGATGTCGAAGCCGGCCCCGGCATCGGTGCTGCCACCCGCGATCGGGGCTCGTCCATCCGTCTCGGCGCTGTCGGCCGGCGGCGTCGCGCGGACCTCGAGTCCGATCGCGAGTGGGCTCTCGGCGGCGTTCACCGAGCAACGGCCCGCCTCGAACCTCGGCGCGCTCGATCAGGATCTGCTGACGCTCTCGGCCCTCGATGGCTCCGACAACGAGCCGCCGAGCGCTTCGTTCGGGCCTCCCGCGGCGCTGCTGCCCGCGAGCACGGCGCCGAGCAATCCGTTCGCGCCGCCGACCGCCGCGGACGAGGTCGTCGTCGAGCTGGCGGCCGACGAGATCGCGCATCGCGCGCAGATCCAGGCCACCAACGCGGCATCGCAACGGCAAGTGAACCACTGCCGCGCGTCAGCTCTCCGTCGCTCGCGCCGCGCACCAGACCTGCGGTCGCCGCCGGCCGGACCGTGCTCGCGGAGGCGCCGCGGTGGCGGTTCGTGGCGGGTGTGCTGCTCGCCGTCGGGCTCGGCTTCGCGCCCGCGCATCTCGTCGCGGCGAATCGTGAGGAGGCGAAGTTCGCGGCGATCGACAAGCACGTGATCGCGGTGCAGACGGCAGCGGATACGCCCGAGGCCTACGCGGCGCTCGACAAGTTTCGCGCGGGGCAGATCGAGCGCAAGCTGAGCGAGCGGCGGAAGATCGCCTTCCTCGGGTTTGGGATCTGGGCCGGTGTGGCGGCGCTGCTCGCGTTCCTGTGGTTTCGGGTGCTGCTCCGAGATCCGTGATGCGCCCTTATTCGGGGTGAGGCGCTAGCTCTCGTCGTCTTCGTCGTCTTCGTCGTCAACGGGCTCTGGCACCACTTCACCCGCGGCGCGGCGGCGGCGTTCCTCGCGCTCCTGCTCGTCGGCGATCCGCTCGCGCTCCGCGAGCTCCTTTGCGGCCTTCTCGCGCTTCAGCGTCACGCGCCACGCGAGGATGATCGAGAAGTTGTAGAGGATGATCATCGGCGTCGCCATCATCACCTGCGAGACGACGTCGGGCGAAGGCGTCAGGATGGCGCCGACGACGAACGCGATCACGACGAACCAGCGATTGAACTTCCACAGCCCGCGATGCGTGACCAGGCCGACCATGGCGAGGAACAGGATCAGGAGCGGAAGCTCGAACACGGCGCCGAACGCGAGCATCATGTCGCGCGTCAGATCCAGGTAGTCCTGCATCATCAGCATCGGCTTGACGTCGGTGTTGGCGTAGCCGAGCAGGAAGTCGTAGAGCCGGTTGAGGACCAGGTAGTAGCAAAACACCGCGCCGCCGGTGAAGAACAGCGCGGAGAACCCGGCGAACCCGACCGTGATGTTGCGCTCGCGCTTGTAGAGGCCGGGCGCGATGAACTTCCACAGCTGGTAGAAGATGAACGGCGAGGCGACGAACACGCCGGCCCACAGCGCGACCGACATCTGGACCCAGAACGGCTCGGTCAGCTTCGCGAACGCGATCGTGGGCTCGCCGAGCGACGGCTTGCCCGCGGCGACGAGAGCGGCGTTCTTGTCGGCCCACACGTCGAACAGCGGCGCGCGAAGCCAGGTGTAGATGTCGTTGGCGAAGTAGAAACAGACGACGAACGCGCCGACAAAGCACAGCGCGGCGTTGCGGACCCGGTCGCGGAGCTCTCGCAGGTGCGAGAGGAACGGCATGCGGCTCTCTTCGAGCTCGCTGGCGGGCTCCTCAGCCATGCTCGGGGTCGGAGCCCTTGGCCACGGTGCCGGGTGCGGGCTTGATCAGCGAGGCGAGGTCGTCATCGGTCCCCTCGGGATCGGCATCACCCGGCGCGAGGTCGCCCGGCTCGCCGACCATGGCGGGCAGCGTGACCGATGGCTCGGGCAGGGGTGGGATCGGAGGCAGCTCGGGAACCGCAGGCGTCTCGTCGCTGGCGGTGGCGGTCGCGAGGGCCGCGACGTCGACCGGCGGCAGGATCGAGTTGTCGGGCGGCGGTAGCGCCTTGGGCTTGCGCGGCTTCTTCGGGCGGATCGGCTCCTCGTCGCCCCGCAGCGCGCTCTTGAGGTCGCGGATGGCCCCGCCGATCTGATCATCGGACTCGATCTGCTGTTGCAGCGAGCGCGACTGCCGCTTGATGTCCCGGATCCCCTTGCTGATCGACTTGGCCGCGGACGGCAGCTTGTCGGGGCCGAGGAACAGCAGAGCGATCACCAAGATCACGATGATCTCGCTTCCGCCCATGCCAAACATTGCGAGCGCAGCATAGCACTCGAATCAAAACTCGCGCGCCGAGCGCCCGAAATCCGTCGGAGAAGTCCCCGGTTGGCCCGCAACCTCGACCGGGGCGGTGCCCGTGCGGAACCACACCGCGAGCCCGGGGGCGCCCGGGGCTGCGAGGAGTCCGGACTCGCGATCGATCGCCACGCGCTCCATGCCTTGCGGGGCGGCTCCGGGGACCGGGATGGCAGGTCGCGCGCCCTCGGCCGCCCGGATGGCGCGCGTCCACAGCGGGAGCGCGGCATGGGCGCCATCTCCGTCGCGGCCGAGCTTGTGCGACGGATCGTCGAACCCCAACCAGGCCAGCGCGAGCGTGCGGCCGGTGAAGCCGATGAACCACGCATCGGTATTGTCATTCGTCGTCCCGGTCTTGCCGGCAGCCGGGCGTCCAGCGTTGGCGGCCGACGCCGTCCCACGCGAGATCACCGCGGCCATCATGTCCTGGAGCTGGAATGCGGTTCGCTCGTCGAGCACGTGGCCACTGGTCGAACCGATCCGCAGCGCCGGATCGACCCCGGTCGTGTGCGCCACGCGATCGAAGCGGCGCGCAGGGTCGAGCCACGGATCCTCGGGCACGGCGAAGTCGTACACGATGTCGTCGCCTCGCCGCACGCGCACCGCGAACCGCGGCTCGACCGCCCAGCCACGCCGCGCGATCACCGCATAGGCGCGCGCGAGCTCGATCGGCTTCACGCACGACGCCCCGAGTGCCATCGGTCGGACGTCGGCGAGCGCGCTCGACAGCCCGAGCCGGCGCGCGAACGCGATCACGCTCGCGACGCCGATCCTGTCGAGCACGTCGATCGCGGGCGCGTTGAGCGACGATGCGAACGCATCCTGCGCGAGCACGACGCCGCGGAACCGGTTGCCCGACTTCGGCTTCCAGTGAACGTTGGTGCGCTCGTCGTACTCGGCGATCGGCGCGTCGCGGAGCGCGGTGCCGGGTGTGAGTGCGCCACCGTCGAGTGCGGCGCCATAGACCACCGGCTTCCAGGCAGAGCCCGGCTGGCGGCAGCTCTGCAGCACGCGATCAAAGCGATCTGGATCCCAGTCGCGTCCGCCGATCAGCGCCTCGACATAGCCGGTGCGGTGATCCCAGATCAACGCGCCGACCTGGGCCTTGCCCCAGCGATCCGCCTGCGCGAGCGCATCCCGTTGCAGCGTGGTCCCGAGCGCGGGGAGCGCGGCGGTCTCGACGACGAGGCCACCGCGTGCGAGCTCGTCCCCGAAGTCGGCGACCAGCTGACCGCGGACCTGCTCCGTGTACCAGGGCACGCGCGTGCCATACGCGGGCCGCGGTGGGCGCAGCGCGATCGGCGTCGCGGCAACGCGCGCACGCGTCGGCTCGTCGATCATGTTCGCGCGCGCCATCCGCGCCAGGATCTCGTCGCGGCGCGCGCGTGCGGCCGCGGGATGGCGGAACGGATCGAGTCGCGACGGTGCCTGGATCAGGCCGGCGAGCAGCGCGGCCTCGGCGAGATCGAGGTCCTCGACCTCGCGGTCGAAGTACGCGCGCGCGCCGGCGGACATGCCGTAGGCGTTCTGGCCAAGGAACACCAGCTCGAGATAGGTTTGCAACACCTCGCGCTTCGACCACCGGCGCTCGATCGCGCGGGCGAGCAGCGCCTCGCGGACCTTGCGCCGCATGCTGCGCTCCGTGCCGATCTCGAGCGGCACCAAGTTGCGCGCGAGCTGCTGGGTGATCGTCGACGCGCCTTCGACGACGCGCCCGGCCTCGTAGTTGGCGAGCAAGGCGCGCGCGATCGCCGGATAGTCGACGCCGCGGTGGGTCGCGAACCGCACGTCCTCCGCAGCGAGCACGGCCTGGATCAGGTGCGTCGGGATCCGATCGAGCACCACGAGCTGGCGATGGCCGACCGCGACGCCGTCCTCGAACGGTTGCTCGGCGAGGTAGGATCCGTCGGCGGCGAGGATGCGCGTGGTTTGCGGGGCACGCGCTCGCCACGCCGCGAGGTCGGGCACCGCGGGCAGATCACGCGCCCAGGCGCGCAGGGTCAGCGCGAGCACGCCGGCGGTGATGATCGGGGTCGCGAACACGAGCCAGATCACCGCGACGATCGGGATCCTCCACCACATGCCGCCGTCGCGCCGATTCGCGACGACGACTCGCCTCAAGACGCCTCCCGCGGAAACAGCGTCATCTGGTGCGGTGGCCCGATCACGCGCGCGCGCGGCCCGAGCTCGGCGGCGATCGACTCCGCGCACGCGCCGGTGACGAACACCTCGCGCGCGCTCGTCGACTCGATCCACGCCAGCAGCTGTGCCCGGTCCGCCGCGTTCGACCACGCGAACGTGTGCTCGGCATCGCGCATGCCCGACAGCCGCGCGACGGTGTGCGGCCGCTCGCCGAGCGTGCGCTGCAGGATCGCGCGCTCGGATTCGCTCCACACGATCGCCCGCGGCTCGCGACCCGGTGCCGCGATCGCCAGGGCCTCGCCGGCCTCGTTGGCGCGACGTGCGAGCTCGCGGATCGCGCGCGAACCAGCGAGCGGGATCGCCGCGCGGGCGAGCACGATCGAAGTCTCGAGCCCGTCGAGCGCGGTCTCGACCAGCAGCACCGGACGGCGACCCGCAGCGAGCTCGGCCTGCGTCCAGGAGATCGTCTGGTCGATCGTGGAGGCTAGCGGCGGCAGCTGGGACTCGACGCACGGCGCCCCGACAACCAGCGCGTCACACGTGCGCGCCTCCGCGGGCTCGATCATCGGCGCGATCTGCGTCCGGATCGTTCCCGCGTAGAGCACGCGCTTGCCCGCATGCTCGACGTGCAGTGCCGCCGCGCCGGGCCCGCGTCCCGACGCGATTAGCTCGACGCGCGTGGTCCCGAGCGTGAACTTCTGGCGCAGCGGGACGCCGAGGTGACCGCCGCCACGCGCACCGAGCAGTGCGAGCGTGTACGGCGTCCCGATCAGCTGGCCGTGACCGGCTCGACCGACGCGATCCGCCGACGACACGAAGCAGACATCACGCCGCCGCCGCGCATCACACCAGATGCCCGTGCCGGTCAGGTGAATGCCATCGCGCCACGAGACCGGCGCGACAACCGGTGCTCCTCGGGGGCGGCGTGCCACGACTCACGGTGCCACCCGCGGCGCGAACAGGCAAATCCTCGTCCTACTCGAGCGAGGTCATCGGCAGCCGACCGGCGACCAGCTCGTCCTCGAGCTCTCTGATCACCGCGGTCAGCAGCTGACGGCCCGCGTCGTCGAGCTCGAACACGATGCCCATGCCGGGCGGCTCCTCGTCCTGGGGCACGATCGTGTGCGAGACCTTGCCGACCAGCGACAACGGCTGGGGCTTGCCCGGCACGGTGATCAACATGTGGACCTGCGAGGTCTCCGGAAGCGGCCGCTCCGTGAACAGGAACACGCCTTCCTCGTTGATGTCCTTCGTGAACGTCGTCGCCGGTCCCTCGACCGCGCCGTAGGTCACCGACAGCTTGATCGGCAGCCGTCGCTTCTCGCGCAGATTGAGCAGGCCGCCACGGACGTAGCCGTTCAGGTAGTTGATCTTGTCGCGTTCGGAGCCGCCGAGCGCGACCACGACGCCGGCCGGTTCGTCGCGCAACCCGACGACGGTGCCGCGCAGCGTGACCATCCAGCCGCCGACATCGAGGTCGATGCGCAGGGCGGCGCCGTTCCCGACCTTCGCGTCACTCGGGACGAACACCGTCCAGTCCCGCGGGTCGAAGATCTTGATCCACTCCGACTGGTTCGCCAGTCGCAGCTCGAGCCGTACCGCTCCCACCCCGCCATCGTACCTTACCGATCCGGCGGAAAGGGGACAGCTACGCCTTCTTGGCCTCTTTGCCCTCGAGCTCCGAGAGGTCCAGGTCCTCGAGCTCCTTGAGATCTTCCGCCGTCAGGCTGCCGAGGCTCGCACCAGCCGAGGCGCTACCGAGGTCCGACTTGTCGTCCTTGGTGGAGGCACCAGCGCCGAGCTGCTTCGCGTTGTCACCCTTGGGCGCCTCGAGCAGACCCATCTTGGCCTTGAGCTCGGACAGCGCGTCGTCCTCGCTGCCGCCCGCTTGCTCGAGCTGGAGGAACTTGGACTCGAGCGTGTCACCCGACAGCTCGCCGGCGAGCTCGGCGCCAGCCTCGGCCTCGGCCTCCATCAACTGGATGCGCTCGGCCATGCGATCGAACGTGTCGAACGCGCTGGTGTCGCCGAGACCCTGCATCGTGTTGGCGATCTGCTGCTGCGCCTCCGCCCGCTTCTTGCGCGCGATCAGGATGTTCTTCTTGCGCTTCGCTTCCTCGATCTTGTTGTTGAGGAGACGGAGCGCGTCCTTCAGCTTCTCGACCGCCTGCTTCTGCTGGATCCACTGCTGCTGGAACTGCGTGGCGATCGCCTCGTGCTCTTGCTTGCGAGCGAGTGCCTGGCGCGCGAGGTTGTCGTCGCCAGCGCGCACGGCCACCATCGCCTTGCGCTCCCATTCCTTCGCCTTGTCAGTCTCCGAGACGTACTGCTTCTGCAGCTTCTTCTCGTCGGCGATCGCGACGGCGACGGCCTTCTTGGCCTCGACCAGCTGCTGCTGCATCTCGAGCAGCACCTGCGTGAGCATCTTCTCGGGGTCTTCGGCCTTCGTGATGAGGTCGTTGAGGTTCGACTTGATCAGCGTACCGAGTCTGGAAAAGATACCCATGGCTTCCATCGAGCGTACGGGATCAATGGGGTCGTTGCAACGCTCGCACCGAGCGTGCTACTGCCGGTGGTTCGACGATGTCCGAGAGAACGCTGCCACGTCATGTCGGCATCATCATGGATGGCAACGGTCGATGGGCGCAGCGCCACGGCCGGCCCCGGCTCGAGGGCCATCGCGTGGGTGCGGATTCGGTCCGCGACATCACACGTGCCGCACGTCAGCTCGGCATCGACGCACTCACCCTCTACGCGTTCTCGTCCCAGAACTGGGCCCGCCCGGTCGAGGAGGTCACCGGCCTCATGCAACTCCTGCGCGAGTTCCTGATCGACGAGCGCACGGAGATCCTCGACAACGCGATCCGCCTCGAGGCGCTGGGCGACATCGAGCGCTTGCCGCCGATGGTCCGCGAGCCGCTGGACGAGCTGCGTGCCGCCTCGGCGGGCAATGCCGGAATGACACTCACGCTCGCGCTGAGCTACGGCGGGCGCGAATCGATCGCGCGCGCGGCCCGCGCGGCCGTCACCGATGCGATCGCCGGGACCCTGCGGGTCGAGGACCTCGATGCCGACCGGCTGAACGGCTACCTGCCGACCGCTGGCCTGCCGCCACTGGATCTCCTCATCCGGACCAGTGGCGAGCAGCGGATCTCCAACTTCATGCTGTGGGAGGTCGCATACGCGGAGCTGATCTTCATCGACGTCCAGTGGCCGGAGTTCCGTCGCGAGCACCTGCACCGCTGCCTCGAAGAATATGCTGCACGCGAGCGGCGTTTCGGGCTGACTTCCGCGCAGCTCGCATCCGACGTCGAGGCGCCTTGACGGTGTTCGCCGGCCGCGGTTAGCTCGCGAGCAAGTGGCACTCGGCAACCTGGCACAGCGGTTCCTCGTCGCGGTCGTCGCGGTCCCGATCCTCCTCCTTCTGCTCAGCTATCACCGCCACGAACCAACGTGGGCGGTGATCTTCATCGCGTCGTTGATCGCGATGCACGAGCTGTTCGCGATGACGCTGCCAAAGGAGGACCGCCAGCCCGCGGTCATCATGGGCGCGCTCGCGTGCTTCGCGTTCTACTGGCTGCACGAGTCGACGCTGTTCCAGTTCAACCTCGCGGGTCCGGACAGCTGGGCGCAGTACACGCCTTCCTCCCTCGAGGCCAGCCACGGTCCGACGACCCTGGCGCGCGTGCTCACCGGGGCGGTCGCGGCCGGGCCGACGATCGCGCTGATCCTCGCGGTCATGGTGCCGGCGCTGTATTACCTGTTCCGGTTTCGCGACATCCCAAGTGTCGCGGGCCGTCTCACTGCGACGATCACCGGCATCGTCTACGCCGGCTTTCTGATGACGTTCCTCGCGATGCTGAAGCGGGTCGACATCGCGCCCGCCACGCCCAATCCCACGCTCGGGTTCAGCAACGCCGCCCCTGTGGTGCTGGTGCTCGCGGTCGCCTGGCTCGCCGATACGGGCGGCTACTTTGCCGGAAGATTCCTCGGCAACAAGAAGCTCTACGAGGCGGTCAGCCCGAAGAAGACCTGGGCCGGCGCCTGGGGCGGCATCGCCGGCTCCCTGGTCGGCGTGCTCGCGCTCAAGCTCGCGTACCCCGCCTGGCTGAGCTGGGTCGACGTGTTCCTGATCGCGATCCCCGGCGGCATGCTAGGCCAGATGGGTGATCTCGCGGAGTCCCTGCTGAAGCGCTCGGTTGGCGTCAAGGACTCGGGCGCGCTGTTACCCGGTCACGGTGGCTTGCTCGATCGCATCGATGCCGTGCTGTTCATCGCGCCCTACGTCTACTGCTATCTGACGATCAAAGCGTTCCTCGCGTGAAGCGACTCGCGCTCGCCGCGATGGTCGCGATGGTCGCGATGATCGCGATGGTCGCGACCTGCAATTTACCTCGGGTGAAGTCCATGTCCGATCCAAAGCCACCGGTCGCTGCTCGCCGGCCGCATGAAGTCACGTCTCCGCACGGTACACGCGTCGATCCGTACTACTGGCTCCGCGACGACGAGCGCAAAGATCCGGAGGTGCTCGCGTACCTCGATACCGAGAACGCCTACACCGATGTCGTGATGGCGCCGGCGAAGCCGCTCGAGGAGACGCTGTTCGGCGAGCTCCGCGCGCGGGTCAAGGAGGACGACGCCAGCGTGCCGACGCTCGATCGCGGCTACTGGTACTACGCGCGCTACGAGACCGGGAAGCAGTACCCGATCTACGCCCGGCGTGCCGCACGCGAGGCCAGCGCAGGTCCGGCGCCCGAGGAGATCTTGCTCGACGGCAACGTGCTCGCCGTCGGGTACACCTACTTCAAGATCGGCAGCTACGACGTCAGCCCCGACGGCAAGCTCCTCGCGTACGTCGAGGACACCGTCGGCCGCAACCAGTTCGTGCTCCGGATCAAGGACCTGACCACCGGCAAGCTCCTGCCCGACACCGCGACCAACACGTCGGGTGCGCTCGCATGGGCGAACGACAACAAGACGGTGTTCTACGGTGGCAAGGACGCGGCGACGCTGCGCGCCGATCGCGTGTTCCGCCACCAGCTTGGCGGCGCGCACGAGCTCGTGCAGCTCGAGACGGACGACAGCTTCTACGTCGGCTGCGGCACCACCAAGTCCCGGCGCTACGTCACGATCGGCATGCGCTCGACCACGGCGGCCGAGGTGCTGATGATCGATGCGGATCACCCGACCGCTGCGCCCTTTCCCTTCCTGCCGCGCGAGAAGGATCACCTGTACGCGGTCGATCACCTGAACGGCCGGTTCGTGATCCGCAGCAACGATCACGCGCTGAACTTCAAGCTGGTCGAGGTCGACGAGGCCAACTACCGCGATCGCGCGGCGTGGCGCGAGATCATCCCGCACCGCACCGATACGCTGGTCGAGGGCTACGCGCTCTACGACACGTTCCTCGCGGTGACGGTCCGGACCCAGGGGCTGCGCAAGGTGCAGGTGATTGCCGGCGATCAGCGGTTCATGATCGACGCGCATGATCCGGCGTACGCGATGACCGTGATCGACACGCCCGAGCCATCGGGGACGCGCGTTCGCTACGCCTACGACTCGATGACCCAACCAAGCTCGGTGTTCGAGCTCGACGTCGCGAGCCGCGAGCGCGAGCTGTTGAAGCAGCAACCGGTGCCGACCTACGACCCGGCGCGCTACGCCAGCGAGTACCTGCACGCGACGGCGAAGGACGGCACGCGCGTCCCGATCTCGATCGCGTATCGCAAGGGCACGCGGCGCGACGGCACGGCTCCGCTGCTCGTCACGGGCTACGGCTCGTACGGCTACTCCAACGAACCAGTGTTCTCTCAGGCGCGCGTCAGCCTGCTCGATCGCGGCTGGGTCGTCGCGATCGCGCACGTCCGCGGCGGGCAGGAGATGGGCCGGGCCTGGTACGAGG